>NZ_JBBGYS010000036.1:0-76739 GCF_037479595.1 Pseudomonas sp. MYb541
ATCAGCCTCTCACAAAACAAGAGGCTGCCTCAGTATATGGCGAATTTCAGCCTTCAGCGAAAAGCCGCACAATCCCCTTATGAATACTTTCCTCGCGTTCTACCAACAAATCGGCCCCGCCTTGACCCTGCTGGTGATCGGCACCTTCGTGCTGGCCGGCACCGTCAAGGGTGTGATCGGCCTGGGCTTGCCGACAGTCTCCATGGGCTTGCTCGGCCTGGCTATGTTACCGGCGCAGGCTGCGGCGTTGCTGATCATCCCTTCGACGATCACCAACCTGTGGCAATTGGCGTTCGGTGGGCATCTGAGTGCGTTGCTCAAACGCCTGTGGCCCATGCTGCTGCTGATCTTCCTCGGCACCGGGTTTGGCACGCTGTGGCTGGGCATGAGCGGGGGAAGCTGGGTGGGCCATGCGTTGGGCGGTGCGTTGCTGGTGTATGCGCTGAGCGGATTGTTCCTGCCGACGCTCAAGGTAAAACCTGAGACTGAACGTTGGCTGGGCCCTCTGTGCGGGGTCATCACGGGAGTCATCACTTCAGCGACCGGTGTGTTCGTGATTCCTGCTGTGCCCTATCTGCAGGCCCTGGGCTTGAACCGTGATCAGTTGGTACAGGCGCTGGGGCTGTCGTTCACGGCTTCCACCCTGGCATTGGCGGCGGGGCTGGCCTGGCGCGGCACCCTCGGTGGGGGTGAAATCAACGCGTCACTGCTGGCGCTGGTGCCGGCACTGCTGGGCATGTGGCTGGGCCAGGCGGTGCGTCAGCGCATCAGTGCCGTGTTGTTCAAGCGCGTGTTTTTCGTCGGCATGGCCTTGCTGGGCGCGCATCTGCTGATCAGCGGTTAACAATGGGTTGTGCATTCGTGCTTTGCGGTCAAATGTATTTTGCCGTGCCGCCGCTTATTCCGAGGGGCCAATGTCGATAGCCTGCCGGCAGACATTTTTAACCCTTCTGGATGCCCTCCCATGAAAAAAATCCTCCTGCTCAACGGCGGCAAAAAATTCGCTCACTCCGATGGCCGCTACAACACCACCCTGCATGATGCCGCCGTGGCCGTGCTGGACCGCGCCGGCCTCGACGTCAAAGTCACTCACATCGACGAAGGCTACGACGTGGCCGAAGAAGTCGCAAAATTTCTCTGGGCCGACGTGATCATCTACCAGATGCCCGGCTGGTGGATGGGCGCGCCGTGGATCGTCAAGAAATACATCGACGAAGTCTTCACCGAAGGCCACGGCAGCCTGTACGCCAGCGACGGTCGCACGCGCTCCGATGCCTCGCAGAAATATGGCAGCGGCGGCTTGGTCCAGGGCAAGCAGTACATGCTCTCGCTGACCTGGAACGCGCCGCAGCAAGCCTTCGACGACCCGACCGACTTCTTCGAAGCCAAGGGTGTGGACGCGGTGTATTTCCCGTTCCACAAGGCCAATGAATTCCTTGGCATGACCGGCCTGCCGACCTTCTTGTGTGTGGACGTGATGAAGCGCCCGGCGATCGAGGCTGACGTAGCACGCTATGAGCAGCATCTGGCGCAGGTGTTCAATTTCTCGGTGTAAGCTGCTGTGAACCGATAACGAGGAGCGCCTGTGAAAGCCCGATCCGATGAGCTACAGATCTTCGTCAGCGTGATTGAATGCGGTTCGATTTCCGCTGCCGCAGAACAGGTCGGGCAGACGCCCTCGGCAGTCAGTCGCACCTTGTCACGCCTGGAAGCCAAGCTCGACACCACGCTGATCAACCGCACCACGCGACGCATGGACCTGACCGAGGAGGGCAAGTACTTCTTCGAACAGGCCAAAGTGATCCTGGCGCAGATGGATGAGCTGGAAGAGCGCCTGTCGTCACGCCAGAAAAAACCGGCGGGGCGCCTGCGCATCAATGCGGCGGTGCCCTTTATGCTGCATGGGATCGTGCCGTATATCGCGGAGTTTCGCAGTCTTTACCCGGATATCCAGCTGGAGCTGAACAGCGATGACCTGATCATCGACCTGTTGGAGCAGAGTACTGACATCGCCATCCGCATCGGTGCGTTGGCCGACTCCACCCTGCATGCGCGCGCGCTCGGCTGCACGCCGCTGCATATCCTCGCCAGCCCTGACTACCTCAAGCAACACGGCACGCCGAACACGGTTGCCGAATTGGCGGACCACACCTTGCTGGGGTTCACCCAGACCGAGACCCTCAACCACTGGCCGCTGCGCCATGTGGAGGGCGACCGCTGGTTGATCCAGCCCGGCGTGGCCGCGTCCAGCGGTGAAACCGTGCGTCATTTGGCGCTTGAAGGGCAGGGCATCTGCTGCCTGTCGAACTTCATGACCATCGACGACATTGAAGCCGGGCGCCTGGTGCCGGTCTTGGAAGCGTTCAACAGCGGTTATCGTCAGCCGATCCATGCGGTGTTCTACCGTAACTCGCAGCTGGCGTTGCGCATCCAGTGTTTCCTCGACTTCATCCAGGCCAAGCTGGCGCGGTATGCCTGCTGATTCGTGACCTTCGCGCAAGAGTGAATTGGGCAATAAGGGCTTATTCGTCAGGGATCGGCCCTTGATACTGGTCCCATCACTTACTCACTCAGGAGCACTCTCCATGAACGTATTCGTAACCGGCGCAGCAGGTTTTATCGGGGGTTCCATCGCAACCGGCCTGGTCAAGGCAGGCCACAGCGTGACTGGCCTGGTGCGCAGCGCCGAGCAGGCGGCCGAGATGACCGCATTGGGTATCACCCCAGTGATCGGCACCCTGGATGACGACGCTGTATTGACCGAGCAAGCGCAAAAGGCCGATGCCGTGATCAATGCCGCCAGCAGCGACCATCGCGCAGCCGTGGAAACCCTGCTGGCAGCGTTGAAGGGCTCGAACAAGCCATTCCTGCACACCAGCGGTTCAAGCATCGTGGGGGATGCGTCGGGCGGCAAGTCCAGCGATGTCATCTACTTCGAAGATAACTTGCCGGAGCCGACCGTCGACAAAGCCGCTCGCGTTGCCATCGACAACCTGATCCTGGCGGCTGCCAACGAAGGCGTGAACTCGGCGGTGATCTGCAACACCCTGATCTACGGTCACAGCCTGGGCGTGAAGCGCGACAGCGTGCAATTGCCGCGTCTGCTCAAGCAGGCGCGCAAGAGTGGGGTGGTGCGCCATGTGGGCAGTGGGCAGAACATCTGGTCCAACGTGCACATTGACGACGTGGTGGCGCTGTACCTGCTGGCACTGAACAAGAACGTACCGGGCACCTTCTACTTTGTGGAAAGCAGCGAGGCGGCGTTTATCGACATGACCACCGCCATCGCCGAAGCCCTGAATCTGGGCAAACCCCAGGATTGGCCATTAGCCGATGCTGAAGCCGAGTGGGGCTATGAAATGGCCAACTATGGCCTGGGCTCCAACAGCCGGGTGCGGGGCAAGCATGCTCGTGAGTTGCTGGGCTGGGTGCCGAAGCGTACGTCGGTGGTGGAGTGGATTCGCCACGAGATGGTGTGATGTTCGCTTGATACCGGGGCGCTTCTTTCGCGAGCAAGTCGAATCGTCGCACCGCCGCTTCCACACTGACTGCATTCCAAAGCTGGAACTCGGTCAAATGTGGGAGCGGGCTTGCTCGCGAAGGGGACGATACGGTCTTCGAGACTAGCCCCATTCCCTTCAATTCCGTACCATTCCCCGCCTTATCCCCCGCATTACCCTGGTATCTCATGAATCTCACCCGTCTGCGCGCCGATGCCCTGGCCGGCCTCACCACGTCTTTTGCGCTGCTGCCCGAATGCATCGCTTTTGCCCTCGTGGCCCACCTCAATCCGCTGATGGGGCTCTATGGCGCCTTTATCATCTGCACCCTAACGGCATTGTTCGGCGGCAGACCCGGCATGGTGTCCGGTGCGGCCGGCTCGATGGCGGTGGTGATCGTGGCGCTGGTGGTGCAACACGGTGTGGAATACCTGCTGGCGACGGTGTTGCTGGGCGGGTTGATCATGGTCGCCTTCGGCCTGCTGCGCCTGGGCAAGCTGGTGCGCATGGTGCCGCACCCGGTAATGCTAGGGTTCGTGAATGGCCTGGCGATCATCATTGCCCTGGCGCAGTTGGAGCACTTCAAGAGCGGTGAACACTGGCTCAGCGGCACGCCGCTGTACGTGATGATCGGCCTGGTGTTGGTGACCATGGCCATCGTCTACCTGCTGCCGCGCATCACCCGCGCGGTGCCGCCTGCATTGGTGGCGATCCTCGGCGTGGGCCTGGCGGTGTACCTGCTCGGCCTGCCGACCCGCACCCTGGGCGACATGGCCCATATCGCTGGTGGCCTGCCCGCCTTTGCCCTGCCGCAAATCCCCTGGACCCTGGAAACCCTCGCCATCATCGCGCCGTATGCGTTCCTGATGGCCATGGTCGGCCTGCTGGAAACCCTGCTCACCCTGAATCTCACCGACGAAATCACCGAGACCCGTGGCTACCCCGACCGCGAAAGCGTAGCCCTGGGCGCGGCCAATATGGTCTCGGGCCTGTTTGGCGGCATGGGCGGTTGCGCGATGATCGGGCAAACCGTGATCAACCTCAGCTCCGGCGGGCGCGGGCGTTTTTCCGGGGTGTTTGCCGGGGTGATGATCTTGCTGTTCATCCTGTTCCTGTCGCCGTTTATCGAGCGGATCCCGCTGGCGGCGCTGGTGGGCGTGATGTTTGTGGTGTCACAGCAGACCTTCGCCTGGGCGTCCTTGCGGGTGATCAACAAGGTGCCGTTGAATGACGTGCTGGTGATTATCGCGGTGACGGTGATCACCGTGTTCACCGACCTGGCCACGGCCGTGATGTGCGGGATTGTGATTGCGGCGCTGAACTTCGCCTGGCAACAGGCGCGCGAGCTGTATGCCGATGAACACCTGGAGGCCGATGGCAGCAAGCTCTATCGCCTGCATGGCACCTTGTTTTTTGCCTCGACCACGCCGTTCCTCAACAGGTTCGACCCGGCCAACGACCCGGCCCAGGTGACGCTGGATTGCCGTCACCTGAGCTTTGTCGACTATTCAGCGATTGCGGCGCTGATGACCCTGCGTGAGCGTTACACCAAAGCCGGCAAGCACCTGCGGGTACTGCATTTGTCGGAGCGCTGCAAGAAACTGCTCAAGCGCGCCCGGGTCCATCATGAGTAAGTGATCACGGCCCGACCAGGTCTTCGAGTTCCTGGGCGCGGGTCTGGGTCATGTCCAGCACGCAGCCGGAGCCGTTGACCTGGTCGATGGTGCCGCCGGTCGCGGAGCCGGCGAAGCCGCAGTTGGCATCACGGTATCTTATCCACAGGCGCTGCACGTCTTGCAGTTGCTGCTTGCGCGCACCTTCCTGGGCGGCGAGGGCGGTCTTGTAGGCCTTGTTCAGGCGCGTGTCCTGGACCTTGGCTTCCTTGGCGTTGCAATTAACCATGTCCGCGGTCGTGTTGGCGCTGTCCATGCATTTTTTCAACGCCGCGTTATCAGCGGCCGCGGCACTGCCGCACAGGGCGAGAAACAAAGCGCTGACGGCTAGGGAGGTGCGAATCATGGTCGGTTTTCCTGGGCATGAGGGGAGGCGCATTCTATGACTCGATGGCGGCGTTTGAGTTTCCAGCATCTTCTGATGTTCATGTAAGAACACTCCCCGAATTTTCATAGGCGACCGTTGGGCATATCCCAACGCGACAGCGCTTATCCGTGGGCGAAAATTACTTTCATAAAAATTGAAAATACTCTTCGGTAATGATTTATGAGTTTCACAACCAATTCGACGTGACCCTTTCCGAGGAGTACCGCATGGCCGCATCACCGGGCTTCGGGCTATTGGCATACGCTGCCATCGCCATCATTGCTTTGATCGTGCTGATTGCACGTTACCGGCTCAATCCGTTTATCGTCATCACCCTGGTATCCATCGGCCTGGCGCTGATGGCCGGGATGCCGGCGGACACCATCATGGGTTCCTACGAAGCAGGCGTCGGCAAGACCCTGGGGCATATCGCCCTGGTCGTGGCGCTGGGCACCATGCTCGGCAAGATGATGGCCGAGTCCGGCGGCGCCGAGCAGGTGGCACGCACGTTGATCAACCGTTTCGGCGAGCGCAATGCGCACTGGGCCATGGTGTGCATCGCCTTCCTGGTAGGGCTGCCGCTGTTTTTCGAGGTCGGTTTTGTGCTGCTGGTGCCGATTGCCTTTACCGTGGCGCGCCGTGTAGGCGTATCGATCCTGATGGTCGGTTTGCCGATGGTCGCCGGCCTGTCGGTGGTGCATGCGCTGGTGCCACCGCACCCGGCGGCGATGATGGCAGTGCTGGCGTACAACGCGTCGGTGGGGCAGACCGTGCTCTACGCCATCCTGATCGGTATTCCGACGGCAATCATCGCAGGTCCCGTCTACGCCAAATTCATCGTGCCGCGTATTCATCTGCCGGCGGAAAACCCGCTGGAACGCCAATTCATCGAGCGCGAACCGCGTACTCGCTTGCCGAGTTTCACGCTGACCATGGGCACCATCCTATTGCCGGTGGTGCTGATGATGATCGGCGGTTGGGCCAACGTGATTTCCACGCCGGGCACCGGTTTCAACCAGTTCCTATTGTTTATCGGCAACTCGGTGATCGCGCTGCTGGTGGCGACCTTGGTGAGCTTCTGGACCTTGGGTATCGCCCAAGGCTTCAACCGCGAGTCGATCCTCAAGTTCACCAACGAATGCCTCGCGCCGACCGCGAGCATCACCCTGCTGGTGGGCGCGGGCGGCGGTTTGAATCGCATCCTGGTGGATGCGGGTGTGACCAACGAAATTCTCGGCCTGGCCCATGCTTTCCAGCTGTCGCCTTTGGTAATGGGTTGGCTGTTTGCCGCGCTGATGCGTATTGCCACGGGCTCGGCCACCGTCGCCATGACCACCGCGTCCGGCGTGGTAGCACCGGTTGCCATGGGCCTGGGTTATCCACACCCTGAATTGCTGGTGCTGGCCACCGGCGCGGGTTCGGTGATCTTTTCCCACGTGAACGACGGCGGCTTCTGGCTGATCAAGGAATACTTCAATATGACGGTGATCCAGACCTTCAAGACCTGGACCGTGTTGGAGACCCTGATTTCTTTAGTCGCCTTCGGTCTCACCTACGGCCTGTCTCTTGTTTTATGAGCCGCATTCTGTAACCCGGAGCCCCCATGGACATCCTCTACCAGATCCGCGCCCGCCAGGACTCTTTCAGCGCCGGTGAAGGGCGTATCGCCAAGCTGATGCTCGATGACGTGGGCTTTGCCGCGTCGGCCAGCCTGGAAGCGTTGTCCCAGCGGGCCGAGGTCAGTACGGCCACCTTGTCGCGGTTCGCGCGCAGTGTGGGTTGCCGGGATCTGCGGGATTTGCGTCTGCAATTGGCCCAGGCCAGCGGGGTCGGCAGTCGCTTCCTCGACCCTGCGGGGTTGCCGGAGCAGTCGGCGTTTCATCGGCAGATCCTGGGGGATATCGAGGCGACGTTGCGTCAGCACTTGTCGGGGTTCAACCAGGCGGGTTTCGTCGATGCAGTGAGCCTGTTGGGCAAGGCGCGGATGATCCATGCGTTCGGCATGGGCGGCCCGTCGAGCCTGTGCAGCGATGAGTTGCAAGTGCGCCTGGTACGCCTGGGTTATCCGATTGGCGCCTGCCATGACCCGGTAATGATGCGCGTCACGGCGGCAACGCTGGGACCGGAACATGCGTTGATCGTGTGCTCCCTGACCGGCCTCACCCCCGAGTTGTTGGACGTGGTGACGCTGGCACGCAACTACGACGCGCGCATTGTCGCCATCACCCTGGCCGAGTCGCCCCTGGCCCAGTTGGCGGACGTGCTGCTGCCGCTGCAACCGGCCGAAACCAGTTTTATCTACAAGCCCACCGCGGCGCGCTACGGAATGCTGCTGGCCATCGACTTGCTCGCCACCGAGCTGGCATTGGCCCTGCCGGACGACAACCAGGAACGCCTGCGCCGGATCAAGCTGGCCCTGGACGATTATCGCGGCGGCCCCGACAGCCTGCCGCTTGGAGATTGATATGAAGTACGACACGTTGATCCGTCAGGCGCTGATCATTGATGGCAGTAACACCCCAGGCTACGTCGCCGATGTGGGGCTGCGCGACGGGCGCATCGAGACGATCGGCGACTTGTCGACGGCTGTGGCCGAGCATGAAGTCGAGGCGTGCGGACGTGTGCTGGCGCCGGGGTTTATCGACGTGCATACCCACGACGATACCGTGGTGATCCGCCATCCGCAGATGCTGCCCAAACTGAGCCAGGGTGTGACCACGGTGATTGTCGGCAACTGTGGCATCAGCGCGTCGCCGGTGACGTTGCGCAGTGATCCGCCGGATCCGATGAACCTGCTGGGCAGTGCTTCGGCGTTTGTGTATCCGCGTTTCACCGACTATCGCACGGCGGTCGAGAACGCTCACCCGGCGGTCAACGTCGCGGCGTTGGTCGGCCATACGGCGCTGCGCAGCAACCATATGGATGACCTGCACCGCACTGCCTCAGCGGATGAAATTGCCGCCATGCGCGCGCAGTTGCAAGAGAGTCTCGAAGACGGTGCCCTTGGTTTATCCACAGGCTTGGCCTACGCCAGCGCGTTCAACGCCGAGACCGATGAAGTGCTGCAACTGAGTGAAGCACTCACCGCTTTCGGCGCGGTGTACACCACCCATTTGCGCAGTGAATTCGAGCCGGTGCTGGAGGCGATGGACGAGGCGTTCCTGATCGGCCGGCATGCCAAGGCGCCGGTGATCATTTCCCACCTCAAATGTGCCGGCGCCGGTAACTGGGGGCGTAGCCCGCAGTTGTTGGCGTCGCTGGAACTGGCGGCTAAAACCCATCCCGTGGGGTGTGATTGCTACCCCTATGCGGCGAGTTCTTCGACCCTGGATCTCAAGCAGGTGACTGACGCCTTTCGGATCACCATCACCTGGTCGACACCACACCCGGAAATGGGCGGGCGTGATTTGCAGGATATCGCCGCTGAGTGGGATGTTTCGTTGATGGACGCAGCCCGTCGGCTACAACCGGCAGGCGCGGTGTACTACGGAATGGATGAGGCGGATGTGCGGCGCATCCTGGCGCATCCGTTGTCGATGGTCGGGTCGGATGGGCTGCCGGAAGATCCGTTCCCACATCCGCGTTTGTGGGGTGCGTTTCCACGGGTGTTGGGGCATTTCAGCCGGGATGTCGGGTTGTTCCCATTGCATACCGCCGTGCACAAGATGACGGGCCTTTCAGCCGCGCGTTTTGGCCTGGCGGAGCGGGGTGAAATCCGCGAAGGGCACTGGGCCGACCTGGTGTTGTTCGACCCGTTGCGCGTGCGCGATGTGGCGGACTTCAAGGAGCCGCAGCGCGCAGCGGAAGGCATTGACGGGGTGTGGGTCAACGGCGTGCTGAGCTACAGCGATGGGCAGGCGAATGGTCAGCGGCCGGGTCGGTTCCTGGCGCGCAGTGGGGATTTGCGTCGGGGGTTTTCGTCTCTATAGTGGACGCTTATTTAGACGGAGCGGTTGCCATGCACTTAGGAAAAGTCACCCCCATCCTGCGGATCTTCGACGAGGCCAAGGCGTTGGAATTCTACGTCGACTTCCTGGGATTCAAGGTGGATTGGCAGCATCGTTTCGAGGCCAATTTCCCGCTGTATTTGCAGGTGTCTTTGGGGGACTGCGTGCTGCATTTATCCGAGCATCATGGCGATGCCTCGCCGGGCGCGGCGGTGCGAATTCAGGCACAAGGCGTGGACGCCTATCAGCAGCAGTTGGCGGGCAAGGACTATCGGTATGCCAAGCCCGGGGTTGAGGAAACGCCATGGGGCTCGCGGGAGATGAGCATCAAGGATCCGTTTGGGAATCGGGTGGTGTTTGTTGAGGAAGGCGAGGGCTGAGGGGTAAATCTCAGGCAATAAAAAACCGCCTTAGTAGGGCGGTTTTTTTTGCAATCCCAGTTAGTGGCTGGGGTTGTGATCTCAAAAGGCGCATTCGACCTGCGTCCTAAGGCGCACGTGTTCCGGTAAGTGCGCTGGAGGTAAGGCCCCACCTAGGGAGGGCCGCCTCGGTGTACCAAGGCGGCTTTTTGGTTTCTTACACCCGGAAATGGCTGACCATCTGCTGCAACTGGCTACCCAAGCGCGCCAGTTCAACACTCGACTTGGCCGTCTCGTCACTCGCCGTAGCGGTCTGCTCCGACACATCCCGCACATTCACAATGCTGCGGCTGATCTCTTCAGCCACGGCGCTTTGCTGCTCGGCGGCGGCGGCAATCTGCTGGTTCATCGACTGGATATTCGACACCGTACGGGTGATGTTCTCCAGTGACACACCGGCCTTGCGCGTCAGCTCGACACTGCTGTCGGTCAGGCTGCGGCTGTTGTTCATCACGTTGGCCACTTGTTGGGTGCCGTTCTGCAAACCAGCGACCAGGCCTTCGATTTCCTCGGTGGATTTTTGCGTGCGCTGGGCCAGGCCGCGCACTTCGTCGGCGACCACGGCAAACCCACGCCCGGCTTCACCAGCCCGCGCGGCTTCGATCGCCGCGTTGAGGGCCAGCAGGTTGGTCTGTTCGGCGACGGCCTTGATCACGTCCATCACGCTGCCGATCTTGTTGCTCTCTTGTTGCAGGTGGGTCATGGCGTCGGTGGAACGCGCCACTTCAGCGGCCAGACGCTCGATCTGGGCGATGGCCTCGGCCACCACCTTGTCGCCTGCGCGGGCTTGGCCATCGGCATCGGCGGCGGCCTGGGACGCTTGCTCCGCGTTGCGCGCCACTTCCTGCACGGTGGCAGTCATTTCGTGCATCGCGGTGGCGACCTGGTCGGTCTCGATCTTCTGACTGTTTACTCCGGCGCTGGTCTGCTCGGTCACGGCCGACAGTTCTTCGGCGGCGCTGGCGATCTGTGTCACGCCGTCACGAATACCGCTGATCAACTCACGCAAGGTGGTGCCCATGCGCTGGATACCTTGTTGCAACACGCCCAGTTCATCGCGACGAGTGACCTGGATGTTGTGGCTCAAGTCGCCGGAGGCAATGCGCTCCACCACCGCCAGGGTTTCCTGGATCGGGCGGGTGATCTGGCGGGTGATGACCCATGCTGCGATGACGCCAACCAACAGGGCCAACAAGGTGCTGATCAGTTGAAGGCTGCGGGCCTGGGCGCTTTCTGCGTCGCGGCGGGTCAGTTGGATGTCATACAGTTTGTCGCTGATCGTGACGATATCAGCGCCCTGGGTGGTCATTTCGGCGCGCGCAGTGACGATGTTGGCGTTGGCTGCCTTGTAGTTCTGAACGGCGCTGCGATAGGCGCCCAGGGCCGTTTCCAACGCGGTCAGCGCACTTTGCTGGCTGGCGCCGAATGCGGCGCTGAGGTCTTTCACGCCGGCGATGGCTTTTTCAATCTGTGCAGCCGCGCGTGCTTCGGTCTCCGGGCTGACGTTACCGGTGTAGCCGCGTACTTCGTAGCGAGCCAACTGGAACTGCATCTTGGCGTCGGCCACCGCCTGGAACTGCGCCAGGTGCTCCGAACTGTCGGGCATTTGCTTCACGCTGGTTTCCAATGCGTTGATCTGCGCATTGGCGATATCCGCCTTGTCGCCCATCACCTGGCGCGAGGCGTTGCCGTTACGGTAGGCCTCACGCATTTTGTTCAGCGACTGCTGGTAAGCGGTGATGATGGACTTTTGCTCGTTGAGCAGCTTGAGGTTTTCTGGGCTTTTGAAGCTGTCGAGCAGCTTCTGTTGCTGGGCAGCGAACGCATCCAGGTTGGTCTGTACGTTCTGGGCCACGGCTTCATCGCCGTTGGCGAGCATGTACTGCAGGCGCACGATACGTAGCTTGGTCAACGACGCATTGAGCTGAGTGATGTCGCTCATCCAGTTGCTGCGATCAATCAGGCCGCCCAGGCTGGTCCAGCCGGTCAGGGCCAGGATCGAGGTGAGGACCAGTACCAGGCCGAAGCCCAGGCCCAGTTTGAGATTGACGCTAATGTTGCCGAACCAGCTATTCATCGAATGCTCCGCAAGAATGATGGGGGGTGCTGGACGGTTATTGGTTTTGGAGCCAGCTGCTGTGTAGGGCTGTATCGGCGGCAGGTGTTGAATCTGAAATGCTAATTCGTAAGGTGCGACGAAGGGTCGCCGCTGCAGTGGCTGGCCGGGGAGGGGGCTGATCTTGGGCCGGTCTTGTGTGCTAGTCTGCGGACCCTTTTAGTTCTGGATTGCGCGGGAAACCGTGTTGTCCTACAGCGGAGCCTCTTCATGTCCGAAGTTAATCTGTCCACCGACGAAACCCGCGTCAGCTACGGTATCGGCCGTCAGTTGGGCGACCAACTGCGCGACAACCCGCCACCGGGTGTGAGCCTGGACGCAATCCTGGCCGGCCTGACCGACGCCTTCGCCGGTAAGCCAAGCCGTGTTGACCAAGAGCAAATGGCTGCCAGCTTCAAGGTTATCCGCGAAATCATGCAAGCCGAAGCGGCTGCCAAAGCTGAAGCCGCTGCTGGCGAAGGCCTGGCTTTCCTGGCTGAAAACGCCAAGCGTGATGGCATCACCACTCTGGCTTCCGGCCTGCAATTCGAAGTGCTGACCGCCGGTGACGGCGCCAAGCCGACCCGTGAAGATCAAGTGCGCACTCACTACCACGGCACCCTGATCGACGGGACTGTGTTCGACAGCTCCTACGAGCGCGGCCAGCCTGCGGAATTCCCGGTGGGCGGCGTGATCGCCGGCTGGACCGAAGCCCTGCAACTGATGAATGCCGGCAGCAAATGGCGCCTGTACGTGCCGAGCGAACTGGCTTACGGCGCTCAAGGCGTTGGCAGCATCCCGCCGCACAGCGTTCTGGTGTTTGACGTCGAGCTGCTCGACGTTCTGTAAGACCTGCTGATTACTGTGCCTGGCTTTATGTGGGAGCCGGGCTTGTCCGCGATGCCGGCGACTTGGTCTGATGTCTTACCGAGTTGATGCTATCGCAGGCAAGCCAGCTCCGACATAAAGCAGGTGGATTCAACCTCGCTCATGGATGGAACTTGCCATTCAGCTCTGTCGCCGGGCGCAACGCTCGGGCATAGCAGAACAGAAACAGATTGCGCACCACTTCCTTCAACACGCCAGGTTCGCTCGAACTCAGCCCATTGACGTCCAGGTCGCCCTGGTCCTGCAGTTCATTCAGCGCTTCTTCTTCCAGCACGGCACAGACTTCACCGGTTTCCCGATGCAGGATCCGCAGGTAAGGCTGTGGGCGGTCCAGCCAGGCATCTATCAAATAAGTCATGGGTCTCATCTCCTTGATGGGTTTCAATGAGAATAATTCTTATTCGTAGAATAGCAAGTGCCTATTGGCGGTTTCTGGGTTTTTCTGTGTGGATATTGCGCGGGATCAAACGGGAGGGCGAAACGCCATCCCGCGGCGGGCGCGGGATGGGGGGCAGCATATTCAGACTTTGCGCACGAACTCGGACTTGAGCTTCATCGGGCCGATACCGTCGATCTTGCAGTCGATATCGTGGTCGCCGTCGCACAGGCGGATGTTCTTGACCTTGGTGCCGACCTTCACCACCAGGGAAGTACCCTTGACCTTGAGGTCCTTGATCACGGTGATGGTGTCGCCGTCCTGCAGCACATTGCCGACGGAGTCTTTCTTCACGGTTTCGTCGCTAGCCGCTTCGGCCTCGCCATTGGCGGACCACTCATGGGCGCATTCCGGGCAGATCAGCTGGGCGCCGTCTTCGTAGGTGTATTCGGAATTGCATTTCGGGCAAGGTGGCAACGTGCTCACTAGGGCTCCTTGAGAGTCAGGATGGCTAAAGGGCGCACATTATATAGGGTTTTGCAGTCTTACAGGTTGTATGAAATCTAAATGTGGGAGGGGCCCCTCCCACATAGACCGCGCTTTAGTGAGTACGCGCGACCGCGAACTCACTCAGCTCGACCAGGGCGTCGCGGTATTCGCTGGCGGGCAGGGCTTCCAGGCACTGGATGGCACGGGCCACGTAGTCACGCGCCAGTTGTGCGGTGTACTCCAGCGAACCCGAGGCTTCCACGGCGGCACGGATGGCCTCCAGGTCTTCGATCCCGCCTTTCTGGATCGCCTTGCGCACCAGGGCGGCCTGTTCCGGCGTGCCTTCGCGCATGGTGTAGATCAGCGGCAGGGTCGGCTTGCCTTCGGCCAGGTCATCACCGACGTTCTTGCCCAGGGTTTCAGCGTCGCCCTTGTAGTCGAGCAGGTCGTCGACCAGTTGGAACGCCACGCCCAGGTGGTCTCCAAAGGTGCGCAGGGCTTCGGCCTGTTCGGCCGTTGCGCCGCACAGCGCGGCGGCGCTGTGGGTGGAGGCTTCGAAGAGCATCGCGGTTTTGCCGCGAATCACTTCCATGTAGGTTTCTTCGGTGGTGCTGGCGTCACGGACCTTCGACAGTTGCAGCACTTCGCCTTCGGCGATGATGCGGGTGGCCTGTGAAAGAATCTTCATCACCGGCATCGAGCCGAGTTCAACCATCATTTCGAACGAGCGCGAGTACAGGAAGTCACCCACCAGCACACTAGGGGCGTTGCCCCACATGGCATTGGCGGTCTCACGGCCACGGCGCATGCCGGACATGTCGACGACGTCGTCATGCAGCAGGGTGGCGGTGTGCAGGAATTCGATAGTGGCCGCCAGCAGGCGCAGGTCATCGCCTTCGCGACCCAGGGCCTTGCCGCACAGCAGCACTAATAAAGGACGCAGGCGCTTACCGCCCGCCGACGTAATATAGTCACCAATTTTGGAGACCAGCGGCACTTTAGACGTCAGCTGCTGCTTGATGATGCCGTCGACGGCGCTAAAATCGTCCGCGACCGCGCGGTAGAAAGCTTGGGGTTGCATCAGCGACAGTCGCTCCAGAAGGGTTGCGCGGCATGCTAGGACCCACGCCCCGTAGTGTCAAGGCGCGATAGACGGCCACTTGCAACGCATCAAAGCCTTGCGTACAATCGCGCACCCTGAACTTCCTGGGCAGCACCTGCCTTACGCAATTGCATTCGGGACGTCCATCCCATGCAGCCATGCCAGCCAATACCTCTTCTTATAAAGCGCTGGGTGAGCAGGATTATCGGAGAAATACCATGTCGTACGCAGTAATTGTTACTGGTGGCAAGCAATACAAAGTCGCCCCAGGTGAATACCTGAAGATCGAAAAACTGGAAGTCGCTACCGGCGAATCCGTTACTTTTGATCGCGTTCTGTTGGTCGCCAATGGCGATGACGTGAACATCGGCGCTCCAGTTGTTGCTGGCGCTACCGTTGTGGCTGAAGTGATCTCCCAAGGTCGTCACGATAAAGTCCGCATCATCAAGTTCCGTCGTCGTAAGCACCACATGAAGCGTATGGGCCACCGCCAGTGGTACACCGAGATCAAAATCACCGGTATTCAGGCTTAATTTCAGCCTAATTCCTCACTAGGAGAATTGACTCATGGCACACAAAAAAGCTGGTGGTAGTACCCGTAACGGTCGCGACTCAGAAGCCAAACGCCTTGGCGTGAAGATGTATGGCGGCCAGAAAATCATTCCGGGCAACATCATCGTGCGTCAGCGCGGCACCCAATTCCACGCCGGTTACGGTGTTGGCATGGGTAAAGATCACACCCTCTTCGCGAAAATCGAAGGCGTGATCAAGTTTGAAGTAAAAGGCGCGTTCAACCGCCGTTACGTGAGCGTTGTCGCAGCTTAATTGCGAGATCGCTGGAAAAGCCCTGTCTTGCGACGGGGCTTTTTCGTTTGTGGGGTGAGTCTCTTGCAAAGCTGTTTGTAATGGGCTCAGGCGCTGGTTTGCGGTCGCTGATTGAGGTCGCTGCGCTCATTTTTGCAAGAGTCTTATGTCTTGGTTTCTTAAGCTCGTCCATGCGACGAGAGGCGTTTTGTTATGAAGTTCGTTGATGAAGTTTCCATCCGAGTAAAAGCAGGCGACGGCGGTAACGGTTGCATGAGTTTCCGTCGCGAAAAGTTCATCGAAAACGGTGGCCCCAACGGCGGTGACGGCGGTGACGGCGGTTCCATCTACATGATGGCCGACGAAAACCTCAACACCCTGGTCGACTACCGTTACACCCGGCACTTCGATGCCGAGCGTGGCTCCAACGGCGGCAGCACCGACTGCACCGGTAAAAAAGGCGAAGACCTGGTACTGCGCGTACCGGTCGGTACCACGATTATCGATTCTGCGACCCAGGAAGTGATCGGCGACCTGACCAAGGCTGGCCAGAAGCTGATGGTTGTACAGGGCGGCTGGCACGGTCTGGGTAACACCCGATTCAAGTCCAGTACCAACCGTGCGCCACGCCAGACCACGCCAGGCAAGCCGGGCGAGCAGCGTGACCTCAAGCTGGAAATGAAAGTACTCGCTGACGTGGGCCTGCTGGGCCTGCCGAACGCTGGTAAAAGTACCTTCATTCGCTCGGTTTCGGCCGCCAAGCCGAAAGTCGCCGACTACCCGTTCACCACCCTGGTGCCAAACCTCGGTGTGGTCAGCGTCGACCGTTGGAAAAGCTTTGTGATCGCCGACATTCCCGGCTTGATCGAAGGTGCCTCCGATGGCGCTGGCTTGGGGATTCGCTTCCTCAAGCACTTGTCGCGTACCCGTTTGCTGTTGCACCTCGTCGACATGGCGCCGCTGGATGACACCAGCGCACCGGACGCCGCCGAAGTGATCGTCAGCGAGCTGACCAAGTTCAGCCCGGCCCTGGCTGAGCGTGATCGCTGGTTGGTGCTGAACAAGTGCGACCAGATCCTGGAAGAAGAGCACGAAGAGCGCGTCAAGGAAATCGTTGACCGCCTGGAGTGGGAAGGTCCGGTCTACGTGATCTCGGCCATCGCCAAAGAAGGCACCGAGCGCCTGACCCGTGACATCATGCGCTACCTCGAAGACCGCGCCGACCGCCTGGCGGCCGATCCGGTGTTCAAGGCCGAACTGGCTGAGCTCGATCAACAGATCGAAGACGAAGCCCGCGCCCAGTTGCAAGCGCTGGACGACCAGCGTGCCCTGCGCCGCAGCGGCGTGAAGTCGGTCCATGACATCGGTGACGACGATTGGGACGAAGAAGACGTGGATGATGAAGACGGTCCTGAAATCATTTACGTGCGCGACTGAGTCGTTGCGATAAACTTGAACGCCGCTCCTGTTAGAGCGGCGTTTTAGTATCCGGGTTTAACGTTATGGGCCGCGCTGGGTCGCGCAGCCCTCAATCTAAGGTTGAAGATGATGCGGAGCAAAGTGACAGGTGCGCAGCGCTGGGTCGTAAAGATCGGCAGTGCGTTGCTGACGGCGGATGGCAAGGGGCTCGATCGTGCAGCCATGAGCGTCTGGGTCGAGCAGATGGTGGCCTTGCATGAGGCCGGTGTGGAGTTGGTGCTGGTGTCGTCCGGAGCGGTTGCCGCCGGGATGAGCCGCCTCGGCTGGACTGCGCGACCCAGCGCGATGCACGAACTGCAAGCCGCCGCCGCCATCGGTCAGATGGGCCTGGTGCAAGCCTGGGAATCCAGCTTTGCCGAGCACGGCCGGCACACGGCGCAGATCCTGCTGACCCACGACGACCTGTCCGACCGCAAGCGTTACCTCAACGCCCGCAGCACCCTGCGCGCGTTGGTGGAACTCAAGGTTATCCCGGTGATCAACGAAAACGACACCGTGGTCACTGACGAAATCCGCTTTGGCGACAACGACACCTTGGCCGCCCTGGTGGCCAACCTGGTGGAAGCTGACCTGCTGGTGATCCTCACCGACCGCGACGGCATGTTCGACGCCGACCCGCGCAACAACCCCGAAGCCCAGCTTATTTATGAGGCTCGCGCCGATGACCCGGCGTTGGACGCCGTGGCCGGCAGTGTCGGCGGCGCCCTGGGCCGCGGCGGCATGCAGACCAAGCTGCGTGCGGCGCGCCTGGCGGCGCGTTCCGGCGCCCACACCATCATCATCGGCGGGCGCATCGAGCGCGTGCTGGACCGGCTCAAGGCGGGCGAGCGCATCGGTACGCTGTTGTCGCCGGAACGCGGCATGCTGGCGGCGCGCAAGCAATGGCTGGCCGGTCATCTGCAAACCCGTGGCACCCTGGTGTTGGACGATGGCGCCGTATCGGCGTTGTCCCAAGGCAACAAGAGCCTGCTGCCGGTCGGCGTCAAGCTGGTGCAGGGCAGCTTCCGCCGGGGCGAGATGGTGGTGTGCGTGGCGCCGGACGGTCGTGAGATCGCCCGTGGCCTGGCCAACTACAGCGCCCTTGAAGCCCAGAAAATCATTGGACAATCCTCTGATGCGATTGTCGGACTACTAGGTTACATGGCCGAACCAGAGCTGGTTCACCGCGATAACCTGATCCTGGTCTAACCAAAGGAATACACGATGCGCGTAATGAAGGGATTGCTCGGCCTGCTGCTGGTCATGCCGCTGTTGGCCTCGGCTGAAGAAATCGGTCAGGTGTCGACAGTGTTCAAGTTTGTCGGCCCCAACGACCGGATCGTGGTTGAAGCCTTCGATGACCCCAAGGTCGACGGCGTGACCTGCTACCTGTCGCGTGCCAAGACCGGCGGCGTGAAAGGCGGCCTGGGCCTGGCCGAAGATCGCGCCGAAGCCTCGATTGCCTGCCGTCAGGTCGGGCCGATCCGCTTCAAGGGCGAGCTCAAGGACGGCGACGAAGTGTTCAAGGAACGCACCTCCCTGGTGTTCAAGACCATGCAGGTGGTGCGCTTCCTCGACAAGAAGCGCAACACCCTGGTTTACCTGGTGTACAGCGACCGCCTGATCGAAGGCAGCCCGCAAAACGCCGTGACCGCCATTCCGATTTTGCCCTGGCCGACCGCTCAGTAACTCGCGGGCGGGTTTTGCAATCGGCGTCTATGATTGCTGGCTTGCGGGTTGTAATCTCGACGTGCCGCAATGCGAAGAACATGGGATATCTGGAGTTCGTCATGAGTGCTTTCCACGACCTGAAACTCAAAGCTTTGGACGGACAAGAGCTACCGCTGGCGCCCTTCAAGGGGCAAGTGGTGCTGGTGGTCAACGTGGCCTCCAAATGTGGTTTGACCCCGCAATACGCCGCGCTGGAGAAGCTCTACCAGCAGTACAAGGACCAGGGGTTTACCGTACTTGGCCTGCCGTGCAATCAGTTTGCCGGTCAGGAACCGGGCACCGAGGAAGAAATCCAGGCGTTCTGTAGCCTGAATTACGGGGTGACCTTCCCGTTGGGCAGCAAGCTTGAGGTCAATGGGCCTGATCGTCATCAGCTGTACCGCCTGCTGGCGGGCGAGGGCGCCGAGTTTCCTGGGGACATCACCTGGAATTTCGAGAAGTTCCTGCTGGGCAAGGATGGGCGGGTGCTCGCACGCTTTTCCCCGCGTACTGCGCCGGATGATCCGACGATCGTCCAGGCCATCGAAAAAGCCCTGGCCTGAAGACGTCCAGAAGGCTTTTGTGGTGAGCGGGCTTGTCCCGCGCTGGGTGGCGAAGCCGCCCTAAAATCAGACGCCGCATGTCTAGACAGAACGCGGCGTTTTTACTGGGGCGGCTTCGCCACCCAGCGCGGGGCAAGCCCGCTCACTACAGGTCAGCGGCAACCGGTTGTGCCACTTTTACCCCTTAATCACCCAGATCAATAGTGCTACCCAGCACCTTGCGCTCCCCATATTATCCGCGTCATAAACCCCGTCTTTCGTGGAGTGCCCCATGCCCGTCCAAGCCTTGTTCAAACCCTTCCAGCTCGGTGCGTTGCAACTGTCGACCCGCGTCGTCATGGCACCGATGACCCGCTCGTTCTCGCCGGGTGGCGTTCCCAACTCCAAAGTCATCGAGTACTACCGTCGCCGCGCCGCTGCCGGCGTAGGCCTGATCATCACCGAAGGCACCGTGGTCGGTCATCAAGCCTCGAATGGCTACCCCAATGTGCCGCACTTCTACGGTGAAGCCGCGCTGGCTGGCTGGAAAAAAGTGGTCGACGCGGTACACGCCGAAGGCGGCAAAATCGTCCCGCAGTTGTGGCACGTGGGCAGCGTGCGCCGCATCGGCACCGAGCCGGATGTCAGCGTGCCGGCCTATGGCCCGATGGAAAAACTCAAGGATGGCAACGTGGTCGTGCACGGCATGACGCATCAAGACATCAAGGAGGTGATCAACGCCTTCGCCCAAGCCGCCAAGGATGCGCAGAGCATCGGTATGGACGGCGTTGAGATCCACGGCGCCCATGGCTATCTGGTCGACCAGTTCTTCTGGGAAGGCAGCAACCAGCGTACCGACGAGTACGGTGGCAGCCTGGCCAACCGCTCGCGTTTCGCCATTGAGCTGATTCAGGCCACCCGCGCCGCCGTCGGTCCGGACTTCCCGATCATCTTCCGGTTCTCCCAGTGGAAGCAGCAGGATTACACTGCGCGCCTGGTGCAAACCCCCGAGGCGCTGGGCGAGTTTCTCAAGCCATTGTCTGAAGCGGGTGTGGATATTTTCCACTGCTCCACCCGTCGTTTCTGGGAGCCGGAGTTCGAAGGTTCCGACCTCAACCTGGCAGGCTGGACCCGGCAGCTCACCGGCAAGCCGACCATTACTGTAGGCAGCGTCGGCCTGGATGGCGAGTTCCTGCAGTTCATGGTCAACACCGACAAGGTCGCGCAACCGGCGAGCCTGGAGAAGTTGCTGGAGCGCCTGAACAACGACGAGTTCGACCTGGTAGCCGTGGGCCGTGCCCTGCTGGTGGACCCGGACTGGGCCGTGAAGGTGCGCGAAGGCCGCGAGAGCGACATCCTGCCATTCAGTCGTGACGCGTTGACGACCCTGGTGTAAGTGGCAACAGGGCGGGCACCGGGTGCCCGTCCTTGCATACCCCGCGCAGTTGGCGCTCGAACTGCTCGATTATCGCCGGCCAACCCTGGCGACTCGCATGCTGGCGCGCGTTCAGGCGCATACGACGCAGGCTTTCAGCGTCTTCCAGCAGCCAGTTGGCCGCCTCGCAAAACGCATTCTCATCCCCAGGCATCGCCAGCACACCGTTGTAGCCATGGCGAATATGCTGGGTCGCAGCGGCTTGGTCGTAGGCGACCACGCCCAACCCCGACGCCATTGCTTCCAGCACCACGTTGCCGAAGGTTTCAGTCAGGCTGGGAAACAGGAACACATCGCCTGACGCGTAATGCCGTGCCAGTTCTTCGCCGCGCAAGGTGCCGCAGAAAATCGCCTCTGGCAGTTCCTTTTCCATCGTCGCGCGTTGCGGGCCATCGCCGACGATGATCAGCTTCATCTGACGCAGGGGATAGGTGTCCTGCAAGGCCTCGAAGCAGCGCTTTAGCAGCCCCAGGTTTTTTTCCTGGGCCAGTCGGCCCACATAGAGCACGGCGGTCTGCTCACTGTTCAGTGCCCAACTTTCCCGCAGCGCGCTATCGCGTTTGGCGGGATGGAACAGTTGGCTGTCCACTCCGCGCGCCAACATCCCCAGACGCTCGAAATGCTTGCGTTCCAGTTCCAGGCGCTGGCTGGCGCTGGGTACCAGGGTCAGCGTCGAACGGTTGTGGAACCAGCGCAGATAGTGAGTGACCATCCGACTCAACAGGCTCATGCCATATTGGTTCGAGTACTGCTGGAAGTTGGTGTGAAAGCCGCTGACCACGCTGATCCCCAGGCGACGCGCGGCGCGCAGGGCAGACAGGCCCAAAGGCCCTTCCGTGGCAATGTACAGCACGTCCGGGCGCTGACGGGTCCAGCGCCGCAGCAACTTGTGCATCGACGACTGCCCCCATTGCAGCCCCGGATAACCCGGCAGCGGCCAGCCACGGCACAGCAGCAAGGCGTCGTCGCTGGGGCGGCTCTGGTCGACACCTTGGCGCGGGCGCACCAGCTCGACTTGATGGCCGCGGGCCCGTAACCCCTCGCACAGGCGACCTAGGGTATTGGCCACCCCGTTGATCTCAGGCGGGAAGGTTTCGGTAATGAGGGTGATGTGAAGCGAAGCTGTCGTCATGACCCACAGTGTCGCCGTGGGCCATGTCGTCATTGTGTCATCGAGATGATGGATTTATGACTGGGTTATCTTTTGCTGCTGCGCCATCGCTTCGGCACCTTGCTCACGCACCCAGAACAACGTCGCCCCAGCCACCGCTGCCGGCATCATCAGCAGGTTGACCACCGGTACCAGCAGCACCAGGTAAACAATCCCGCCGAAGCTCATGCTCTGCCAGCGTTTCTCACGCAGCCAGGCGAGCATCTCGTTCCAGCCAAGCTTGTGGTTGTCTGCCGGGTAGTCGATGTATTGGATCGCCATCATCCACACACCGAACAGCAGCCACAGCGGGGCGGCGATCAGGTTGACCACTGGTATGAACGACAGGATAAACAGGCCGATGGCCCGTGGCAGGAAGTAACCCAGCTTGCGCATTTCCCGTGCCAGGGTGCGCGGGACCATGGCGATCAACTCGCCCCAGCTGAAGGCCGGGAAGTCATCGGTGCCGCGTACCACCACTTCCACTTTCTCCGAGAGAAAACCGTTGAAGGGCGCGGCGATGATGTTGGCCAGCATGGTGAAGGTGAAAAACACCATCAGTACCACCAGCACGACAAACAGGGGCCAGAGCAGGTAGTTCAGAAAGCTCAGCCAGCTCGGGAGCGTCGGCATCAAATGATCGACCCACAAGCTGAACTGATGACCGGCGAAATAGATCAAGCCGACGAACAGCATCAGGTTGATCGCCAGAGGCAGCAGCACAAACAGGCGCAGGCCGGGGCTCAGCACCAGTTTGAGGCCTTCGCGCAGGTATTGCGGGCCGGAAAGAGCGGGGGCGGGCATGGAGGACTCCGAACAGGATGACGAACGCGCCGACCTTACCGGCTTTAAACCAGCGGTGAAAGCGACGACATCAACGGTAACAAAGGCGTCGATTAATCGGGTCGACTGCATAGAGACCACCTATGAGCTGGATTGTTATTCCGTATTTCCTTAATCTTGCCCCCCTCGATACGCTGCACCCATTATTTTTCAGGGTCTGCGAGTTGAAGCCTTCCCCAAGTGCTTCGTGGTCCCTTTTTTATTCCAGCCGCCTTGTAGTCCGGGCGGTCGATAGGAGTGAGTCATGTCTGATACCCGTCATTCGCGAGTGATTATCCTGGGTTCCGGCCCTGCCGGTTATAGCGCTGCGGTCTACGCTGCCCGGGCCAACCTGAAGCCGCTGCTGATCACTGGCATGCAGGCGGGTGGTCAACTGACCACCACCACCGAAGTCGACAACTGGCCGGGCGACGTCCACGGCCTGACCGGCCCGGTGCTGATGGAACGTATGAAAGAACACGCCGAACGTTTCGAAACCGAGATCGTGTTTGACCACATCAACCAAGTCGACTTCTCCAAAAAGCCTTACAGCCTGACCGGCGACAGCGGCGTTTACACCTGTGACGCGCTGATCATCGCCACCGGCGCCAGCGCCCGCTACCTCGGCCTGCCGTCGGAAGAGGCGTTCATGGGCAAAGGCGTTTCGGCCTGCGCGACCTGCGATGGTTTCTTCTACCGCAACAAGCCAGTCGCCGTAGTCGGTGGCGGCAACACGGCCGTGGAAGAAGCGCTGTACCTGGCCAACATCGCCAGTACCGTGACCCTGGTTCACCGCCGCGAGACCTTCCGCGCCGAGAAGATCCTGATCGACAAGCTGCATGCCCGTGTCGCTGAAGGCAAGATCATCCTCAAGCTCAACGCCACCCTGGACGAAGTCCTGGGCGACAACATGGGCGTGACCGGTGCCCGCCTGAAGAACAACGACGGCAGCTTCGACGAACTGAAAGTCGACGGCGTGTTCATCGCCATTGGCCACACCCCGAACACTTCGCTGTTCGAAGGCGTGCTGGAAGCCAAAGACGGTTACCTGGTGGTGCAGGGCGGTCGTGAAGGTAACGCGACGGCCACCAACATCGAAGGTATCTTCGCTGCCGGTGACGTGGCCGACCACGTCTACCGCCAGGCCATCACCTCGGCTGGCGCCGGTTGCATGGCGGCACTGGATGCCGAGCGTTATCTCGACGGCCTGCAGAACGCTTCGTTCTGAACCCGTTGAAATAAAAAAACCGGCTGAAAGGCCGGTTTTTTTATGTCCGCAATTTAACTAACACCCAGGTCATGAAGTGTTAACCCAACCCCTGTGGGAGCTGGCTTGCCTGCGATAGCGGTGTGTCAGTTACCACCGCTGTCGCGGTCAAGCCCGGCTCCCACACTGACCAGGTTTTCAAATTGATTTAGCGGCGTGTCAGAGGTTGCTGGTCAAATTTCACACCGGCCAACCCATGGGCGATCAGCGCACGGATGTTGCCGTGATCACTGCCCTCAGGCGTCGCCACTACCGAGCGGTAATGCTCACCAAACGCCAGCAGCGCTTCCTGGTCGCTCAGACCCTCCAGCAGCGCCAGGCCCAGGGTCTTGCACGATCCTTCGTTCTGTCCCGCGGCATTGTCCACGTCGCCATTGGTGAACGCTTGCGGCTGGTAGTCATAACCAGCAGCAACAAAAGCCAAGGTATCGGCAAAAACATGTTCGCCACTGTTGAGGCTGGCGCGCAGGGTGTTCAAATCAGTCATGGGTTTTTCCTTTGGCGAACGCAGCCTGTTGGTCGGCGCTGGCTTCTTTCTGGTATTGGGCTTTCCACTCGGCGTACGGCATGCCGTACACCACTTCACGGGCGTCATCGAGGCTCAGCTCGATCTGGCGCTCGTCGGCCTCGGCCTTGTACCACTTGGACAAGCAGTTGCGGCAGAAGCCCGAGAGGTTCATCAGGTCGATGTTCTGCACATCCTTGCGGCTGTCCAGATGCGCCACCAGGCGGCGGAAGGCGGCGGCTTCAAGTTCGAGGCGTTGTTGGTCGTTCATAGGGCTCACTGACAATTCAGGGTTAGCGGCTGGCCGCCAGGGTAATCGAAACCGATTCGGCAAAGCGCAGCGCATGGGGCTTGTCCACTTCGACCTCGGCGTACAGCACCGACTCATTGCTCATCACCAGGTCCAGCAGTTCCTGGGTCAGGCGCTCCAGCAGGGCAAAGCGGTTGCCCTCGACGTGGGCGATGATCGCCTTGGTGATGGTGCGGTAGTTCAGCGCATGATCAATGTCATTGTCGCGTACGGCTTCCTGGGCGGCATACAGGATGGTCAGGTTGATCAGCACATCCTGCTTGTTGAGGATCTCGTCCTCGTTGATGCCGATGTACGTGCGCAGGCACAGGTCCTTGACCCGGATGCGCGCCATGCCTGGTTGAAGTTGTGGCATTGCTACTTGCTCCGTCCGATCAGTTGCAAGAACTCCATGCGCGTGGTGTTCGACTCGCGGAACGCGCCGAGCATCACCGAGGTGTTCATGGTTGAATTCTGTTTTTCCACACCGCGCATCATCATGCACATGTGCTTGGCTTCGATCACCACGGCCACGCCGGCGGCCTGGGTCACGTCCTGGATCGCGTCGGCGATCTGCCGCGTGAGGTTTTCCTGGATCTGCAGGCGCCGGGCGAACATATCGACGATGCGCGCCAGCTTCGACAGGCCCAGCACCTTGCCGGTGGGAATATAGGCCACGTGGGCCTTGCCGATGAAGGGCAGCAGGTGGTGCTCGCACAGCGAGTACAACTCGATGTCCTTGAGGATCACCATCTCGTCATTGTCGGAGGTGAACAGCGCACCGTTGATGATCTCTTCCAGGTTTTGCTCGTAGCCGTGACACAGGTACTGCATGGCCTTGGCGGCGCGCTTGGGCGTGTCGAGCAAGCCTTCGCGTTCCGGGTCTTCGCCCAGGCCTTTGAGGATCTCGCGGTAATGGTGGGGCAGGGTCATACAACATCCTCACAAACGGCTACTTGATATGCCGCCCGCCGTTGACGGTCAGGGTGGTACCGGTGACATAAGGGTTATCCAGCAGGTAACGCACGCTCTGATAGATCACCTCGGGCCCGGGCTCGATGCCCAGTGCCGACTTGGCCAGCACCTTGGCGCGGTAGGCTGCGTCGTCGCCTTCGTTGAACATCACCATTGCCGGGGCGATGCCGTTGACCTTGATCGACGGCGCGAACTGCGCGGCAAATGACAGCGTGAGGCTGTCGAGGCCGGCCTTGGTGGCGCAATAGGCAATGTGCTGGCGGCTGCCCTTGCGCACCACGTCATCGCTGATGTGCACGATGTCTGCGGGAGAAGAGCGTTGCAGCAAAGGTGAACAATGCAGGTTGATCAGATACGGCGCAAGCATGTGCACGCTGAACATGTCGGTAAAGGCGCGACTTTCTTCGTCGGGCGTTTCGGCGATCCAGGCCGAGGCGTTGTGGATGATCGCGCGCAGGCGTTGGGTATGGGTGTTCAGTTCAGCGATAAACGCCAGGATGCCGGCCTCGCTGGAGAAATCGGCAAACACCCCGATCGCTCCGCGCTCGCGTAGGGTCTGTACGCCGGGCCGCTCGCTGCGGTAGCTGAAAATCACCGGATGGCCGTCGTCCAGCAGGCGCTGGGCGCAATGCAGACCGACACGCTGGCCGGCGCCGGTGATCAGGATCGGGGCGTTCGTTGCAGTCATGGGAGGCTCGAGTCGCTGGCAGATTGAAACTATACCAGCGACCGGGCGCCCCTGTACTCAAGCAGCGGCTTCGCTGGCCTTGCGTGGGGTCGGAACAGGATGCAGCCAATTGGCCAACAGATGGGTCGACAGCGGGATGAACCAGTACACCATCAGCGGCGTAAGGGCCATTGTGCTGACCAGTACTCGCGGCGCCAGGTCGAGCTCGCTGAGCAGCGGTCCGAGGACAAAGTTGAACAGCAGTGACACTGGGAAAAATGCCAACCAGATCGCCACCGCCTGCTTCCAGCGTGGTGGGCGGGCGCCAACTGCGCCGAACCAGCCATCGATACCGCGTACGCGGTGCTCGGATGGGTCGGCAAACAGCTCGCTGCCACGGCTCAACCAGGCACTGCGGGACGCCGAAAACTCCCAGGCATGCAGGGTCTTTTCATCGGCAAAGCGGAAAATGATCTGGAATTCATCATCGTTGGGCGGCGGTGCAAGGACACCTGAGCCCAGGTAGCCGGGAAAGTCTGTGGCCAATTGCTCGCCTTCGCGCAGCCAGGCCATCAGTTCTTCGTAGCGACCTTTGGCCACGCGGCGCGCAACCATCAGGGTGACGGGAGAGGTAGACATTGTGTATCTCCAAATAAGCGAGTGCGCTGGGCCGGGTAGGCGGCACACGAACGAGGCTGCGGGGTGTTGCAGCGACGTAGAAAAAACAGGCAAGGATTATTCCTGTTTTAGCGAAATACGCCAGATACTTTGGTCGGCTCGTCGTGCTCCTTGAATCAACCCGTCTAATAAGCGTTAAATAGTATCCAAACTGACACGGACGTTTTTGACCTCTGATGCCCGAAACTATTGATCTTCAGCGCGAAACGACTTCCGACAACGGCACCGTTTCCGATGATCTTTTCCCTATCCGCGAAGTCGCCCGGCTGACCGGCGTCAACCCGGTGACCTTGCGTGCCTGGGAACGGCGCTACGGCCTGATCCAACCCACTCGCACCGAAAGCGGGCATCGGTTGTACTCGCGCATCGATATCGACACCGTGCACCGGATTCTCGACTGGATCGAACGCGGTGTAGCTGTGAGCAAAGTCGGCAGGATCCTGGCGCGCGACGCGTTGCTCAGCGAACCTGATGCCGCCCTCGGCGCGCAGGTGGAGTGGGAGCAATGGCACGGGCAATTGCGCCATGCAATCAGCGCGTTCGATGACCGCCAATTGGACCGTTTGTACGGCCAGATCTTTTCCGCCTATCCCCTCGCCGTGGTGTTCCAGGACATTTTCATGCCGCTCTGGCAGGCATTGTTGCGTCACCAAGGCCGCTTCGGCCAAGCCAGCGAGTGGCTGTTCTTCGATAATTTCCTGCGCTCGCGTACCGCACAACGTCTGCAGATGGCCGCCGCTGCGCCGCTGCCTCGCGTATTGCTGGCGGCTGTTGCGGGGGAGTGCCGCGAGTTGGAGTTGCTGGTCGCGGGCCTGCTGATGTCCGGGGAAAAACAAGCGGTCAAGATCTTGGGTGTGGGGCAGCCATTCGATGAGTTGACGCTGATCTGTGAAAAGACCCAACCCAGTGCCTTGGTGCTGTTTTCCAATCGCGCCCCCAGCAGCGAGCTGCCGCTACGGCTCAAACGTCTGGCGCTGACCCTGCATTGCCCGTTGTTGCTGGCCGGTGATGCAGCGGACTTGGCGCAGGAAAGCCTCGCCGGCTCATCAATCGGCTGTCTGGGGAATGAAGGCCGGTTGATGCAGCGCCGCTTGCAGCAGTTTCTGGGCGGTGGCCTGGATACCTGATCTCAAGCATGGACTTCAGGATGGACCAGACGGTGCTGGTGCAGGATGAACTGGCGCAGGCGCTCGGTTTCGTCGGCGTCGCCCTGGCTCAGCCGATAGGCGAACAGCCCACGTGCGGTTTCTCGTTCGAAGGTTCCGCGCAGCGCGATGCGTTCGTAACCCGAAGGACTGAACCACAGGGAAAAGGTTTTCGGCGGCTTTACCCGACCGCGAATCTCCACCAGCACCCCCTTGAACGACACCTCATGCACCCACAACGCACCTGCGTTGCCCCTGATGTTTTCCAGCGCCACCGGTGTTTCAAGCGCCAGGCGCCACGGCCGAATCATCGGGCCGTCTTCGAAAATACTCGGTACGCCCAGACGCAGGTGAATCGCATGGAACTCATCTTCCACCAGGTGCAGCGGAAAAGTGAGTTGCTGGTTGTCGAATTGCGCCTGGATGGTGACGTGGTCATGAGCGGCCAGTCGTGTGAGCAAATCGCGAATTTGCGCGCCCCCGTTGACCGTTAAGCTCGACGACGCATCCCGCAGGTTCAGTTGCGGGTTGTGTTGCATATTCTGAATGAAGTCCAGCTCATCCTGGGTCAGAAGCGCGTCACGCTGCATCACTCATGCTCATTAGGGGGTATTAAAATGCCATTATCCCCCCTAATGACCGCATTTTCTAAATTTTGTTAGATCCGCTCGTCGCTTTGAACATCGCCAGTTCAGCCTTGACCTGCGCCAGTTCGCTCTCCAGTTGGGCGACGCGGTGCTGGGCTTTGACTTGCAGGGTAACGTCCTTTTGCACACCGACGAAATACGTCTGCTTGTCCGCCTCGTTGTACACCGACGACAGCGACAGCTCGTTCCAGAAATGGGTGCCGTCCTTGCGGTAATTGCGCAGGATTTCCCGGCAGGCCCCGCCACTCTCCAGCGCCTCCCGAATGGCCATCAGGGCCGGCTGGTCACGGTCGCCCGATTGCAGGAATCGACAATCCTGATAGAGGATTTCATCCAGGGTGTAGCCGGTCAGGCGTTCGAATGCCGGGTTGACATAGATCAGCGGCTTGTCCTTGCCTTCGCGCTCGGCGACGACGATGCCGTCGTTGGAAGCGTTGACGACCAGTTGCATCAGCTTGGCGTTAATCATTGAGCGGTCCATGGCTTGTTTTTGAGCCTGAAGTTTATGGCAATTGGCGAATGTTGCACGGGCTGCGCCGAAATATTTGCCTCAGCTGTTAATATCCCACGCTTTCGCTCAACTACAGGATCAGATTGATGAAAGTCGCCATCCTTTCCGGCTCGGTCTACGGCACTGCAGAAGAAGTCGCCCGCCACGCCGCCGACATCCTCAAGGCCGCCGGCTTCGAGGCCTGGCACAATCCACGCGCCACGCTGGCGGATGTGCAAGCCTTCGGCCCCGAGGCGTTCCTTGCGGTGACATCCACCACCGGCATGGGCGAGTTGCCCGACAACCTGCAACCCCTGTATTCGACCATTCGCGACCAACTGCCTGCCGCCTGGCGCGGTCTGCCCGGCGCGGTGATCGGCCTGGGTGACGCCAGCTACGGTGATACCTTCTGTGGTGGCGGCGAACAAATGCGCGAGCTGTTTGGTGAACTCGGCGTGCGCGAAGTGCTGCCGATGCTGCGCCTGGACGCCAGCGAAAGCGTCACCCCCGAAGCCGACGCCGAACCGTGGTTGGCCGAGCTGGTCACTGCACTGCGCGGCTGACCGGAAATTCCCGCAGCAACGCCAGCCAGGCCTGGGCGGCCTTCGACAGATAGGCGCCCGCACGCCAGGTAAACGCAATGTCCCAGCGCAGGTCGTCGGGTGCCTTGAGCGTCAGGCGCACCACGCCCGGTCGCACCAGCCCACGGGCAACCACGCTGGGCAACAGCACCACGCCCTGTCCGGCCGCGACCAGGGCGGCGAGGAAGTCAGCCTGGCCGCTGCGACCGATTTCCCGGGGAGTGAAACCTACCTGCTGGCAGGCCTGGATCAACCGATCATTGAGCACAAAGCTGCGCTGGTACATCAGGAACGGCGTGTCCGCCAGTTCCTCCAGGCGCACCTGAGCGTTGTGTGCCAGTGGGTGATCCATCGGCAGCAGGGCGTCGAGCGGTTCATCGCAGAAGGCTTGTCGGGCGAAGGCCGGATCACTGGAGTTCAGGCAGCCCCCCACATCCAGTTCACCATTGAGAATCGCCTGTTCGATCGTGCGACTGCCGCCCTCCAGCAACTGGATGGTGACTTTCGGGTAGCGCTTGCGGTACTCGGCAAACAGCCCGGCAAACAGCGTATCGCCCGCCAATAGCGGCAGGCCCAGGCGTAACTCGCCGCGGGTCAGTTGCTGCATATCATCCAGCTCACTGAGCAGTTCCGTTTGTAAGCGCAGCATGGCTTCAGCCCGTTGCAGCACCACTTCGCCGGTGGCGGTCAGGCGGATGTGGGAGCCGGTACGTTCCAAAAGCGGTGTGCCCAGGCTCTGCTCCAGTTGTGCCACTTGTTTACTGACGGCGGATTGACTGATGTGCAGCGTTTTTCCCGCTTGAGTGAAGCCACCCCGGTGGATCACTTCTACAAAACTGCGCAGCTGTTTGAATTCCATCTACTGAATTCCTGTTTGGAATAGCTTGCAGTCTAACAATTCGCTGTGGGGATAGGGCGCGCCTCTCTAAAATGGAGGCCTGCGAGGACCCAAAGCCCATGAAGCGTTTCATCCGTCTATTGATTGAACTGGTCGTGTTGTTGGCCATTTACCTGCTCGGTTGCCAGTTGGCCGTCTGGCTGGCGTGGCCGATCCCCGGTGGTGTAGTAGGCCTCGGCTTGCTGCTTGCAACCTTCGCCAGCGGCCTGGTCAAACCGGCGGCCCTGCAATTGGGCGCCGGTGTATTGATGGCTGAAATGTTGTTGTTCTTCATCCCCGCGCTGATGAGCCTGCTGGACTACGGTGGTCTGTTGCGCAATGACGGCTGGCGCATCTTGCTGGTAATTGGCTTCAGCACCTTGGCGGTGATGTTGGTGACCGCGTTCACCGTCGAACTGGTGTGCCGTTGGAGCCTGCGCCATGAAGCTTGAATGGATGCCGGTGTTCTGGCTCGCCTTGACCTTAGGTGCGTACATTTTCAGCCGCTGGATCTACCGCCGTACCGGCCGTTACCTGTTGTCGCCGCTGATCCTGGTGCCGGTACTCTTGCTGGCCGTGGCGGTGCCGATGAACACCGCCTACGCCGAGTACTCCGCCGACACCCACTGGTTGATGCTCGTGCTGGGCCCGGTGACCGTGGCGTTCGCGGTGCCGATCTGGCAGCAGCGCACGTTGCTGGCGCGTTACTGGCCGGCCTTGTTGTTGGGCATGATCGCCGGCAGCGTGGCCTCTATCGCCACCTCGTTCGGCCTGGCCAAAGCCCTGGCGTTGGACAGCTCGGTGACGATGTCCCTGGTGCCGCGCTCCATCACCACACCGTTCGCCATGCCCGTGTCGTCCGACCTGGGTGGCGTGCCGGAACTGACGGCCGTGTTCGTGATGTTCACCGGCGTATTCGGTGCCATGCTCGGCGGCGTGCTGCTCAAGTGGCTGCCGCTGCGCACACCCTTGGCGCGCGGCGCGTTGTTTGGCGTGGGTGCCCACGGTGCGGGCGTGAGCCGAGCCCACGAAGTCGGCGGCGAAGAGGGCTCCGTCGCGGGCTTGGTGATGGTGCTGACGGGGTTGCTCAACCTGTTCGCCGCGCCTTTATTGGCGGCACTTCTCTGACGTCGCCTGGATGGATTTCAACTATTCTCAACGCTGACTCGTACGGTCATCAAGCTGGCTGCCAAGGCAACTACGGCGGCAGAGACGTCTGACTAGACTGGCCCATCACCCCAAATAACAAGAAGAAAATGTGCCAAGGAGGTCGTTGCCGTGAGCCTTGCCCCCGTTCTATCGCCACAGAATGTCAAAGATCAGGTCAGCGCTGCCGAATGGCAGACCCGTGTCGACCTTGCCGCCTGCTACCGCCTGGTGGCGATGCATGGCTGGGATGACCTGATCTTCACCCACATCTCGGCCAAGGTGCCGGGCACGGATGACTTCCTGATCAACCCCTACGGGCTGATGTTTCATGAGATCACCGCGTCGAGCCTGGTGAAGGTCGACCAGGCCGGCAACAAGCTGATGGACAGCCCCTACGAGATAAACCCGGCGGGCTACACCATTCACAGCGCCATCCACGAAGTGCGCCACGACGTGACCTGCGTGCTGCACACCCACACCGCTGCCGGTGTGGCAGTGGCGGCGCAGAAGCAAGGCATATTGCCGATCAGCCAGCAGTCGATATTCGTGCTGTCGAGCCTGGCTTATCACGCCTACGAAGGCGTGGCGCTGAATCATGAAGAGAAGGCCCGCCTGCAGGCCGATCTGGGCGACAACCACTTCCTGATGCTGCGCAACCATGGCCTGCTGACCTGCGGCAGCACCATTGCCGACACCTTTCTGATGATGTTCACGTTCCAGCGCGCCTGCGATATCCAGGTGCTGGCGCAAAACGGTGGCGCTGAATTGATCAACATCGGCCCGCAGATTCTCGCTGGCGCCAAGGCGATGGTGGCGGCTGTCACAAAGAGCGCGCAAGGTATGGGAGGCGCGCTGGCCTGGCCGGCGTTGCTTCGTAAGCTGGACACTCAAGACCCTGGGTATAGAAGCTGATGCCACTCGCCGAGATCCCGCTGAGAGCCTGGCGCAAACGCAGCCAGACGTTCGACTTCCATGGCCGCACCCTCCGTTATTGGGTGGCGGGGCAGGGCGAGCCGTTGCTGCTGATCCATGGCTTTCCCACCGCCAGTTGGGACTGGCACTACTTGTGGCAGCCCTTGGCCCAGCGCAACTTGGTGATCGCCTGCGACATGCTCGGTTTCGGCGACTCGGCCAAGCCACTCGACCACGGTTACTGCCTGCTGGAGCAGGCGGATTTGCAACAAGCATTGCTGGAACACCTGCGCGTTGAGCAGCCGGTGCACGTGCTCGCCCACGACTACGGTGACAGCGTCGCCCAGGAACTGCTGGCCCGGCACTACGAGGGTCGCTTTCAGATGGCCAGCTGCGTGTTCCTCAACGGTGGGCTGTTTCCCGAAACCCATCGCCCGGCGCTGGTGCAAAAACTCTTGCTGAGCCCGCTGGGGTGGATGATCGGTCGCGCCTTTGGGCGCAATGCCTTGGCGAACAGTTTCAACCAGATCTTTGGCCCTGATACCCGCCCCAGCGAAAGCGCGCTGGATGATTTCTGGAGCCTGATCGACTGCCATGACGGCACGCGCATCCTGCACAAACTCATTGCCTACATCCCTCAACGCCGCCGTATGCGTGAGCGTTGGGTGGCAGCGATGCAACAGGGCGATGTGCCGCTGCGGGTGATCGATGGCGAGATCGATCCGATTTCGGGCGCTCATATGGTGGAGCGTTACCGCGAGTTGGTGCCCCACGCCGACACGGTGCTGCTGGCCAATATCGGCCACTACCCACAGATCGAGGCGCCGGTGCAGGTGCTCAAACACTACCTGGCGTTTCGTGACCGGATTGGGCAGCCGACACCTCGATTGGCCTATTCCTGAGCTGACGACTATCCCCCAGCCTTATCGAACACCATTCAGCCCTGGCCGGCTTTATTGTGACCAGCGCCCCCTTGCCTGACACTCGACCTATTCCCATTGTCGCCATTGGAGTTCGGTATGAGTGAATCAGTGCAGTTCCAGGATAAGGTCGTGATCGTCACCGGTGCCGGCGGCGGATTGGGCCGTGCCCATGCGCTGCTGTTCGCCAAACATGGCGCCAAGGTGCTGGTCAACGACCTGGGCGGTTCCACCCAGGGCGAAGGCGCCAACGCTTCGGCTGCCGATCGCGTGGTGGCGCAGATTCGCGAAGCTGGCGGTATTGCTGAAGCCAACCATGACTCTGTCACCGACGGTGACAAGATTGTGCAGAACGCCCTCGATGCGTTTGGCCGTATCGATGTGGTGGTCAACAACGCGGGCATCCTGCGCGACAAGACCTTCCACAAAATGGACGACAGCGACTGGGACCTGGTTTACCGGGTGCATGTCGAGGGCGCCTACAAAGTTACCCGCGCCGCCTGGCCCCATCTGCGCGAGCAAGGTTACGGCCGGGTGATCTTCACCGCGTCCACCTCGGGCATCTACGGTAACTTCGGCCAGTCCAACTACGGCATGGCCAAGCTGGGTCTGTACGGGCTGACGCGGACCCTGGCGCTGGAAGGTCGCAAGAACAACATCCTGGTCAACGCCATCGCCCCGACAGGCGGCACACGCATGACCGAAGGCCTGATCCCGCCGCAGGTATTCGAGCGGCTCAAGCCTGAGCTGGTCAGCCCATTGGTGGTGTACCTGGGCAGTGAAGCGTGCCAGGAAACCTCGGGGCTGTTTGAAGTGGGCGGCGGCTGGATCGGCAAGACCCGTTGGGAGCGTAGCCTGGGGGTGGGCTTTGATCCGGAAACGGGCTTCTCGCCTGATGACGTGGCGGCGCATTGGCAGCAGATCTGCGACTTCGAAGGGGCGGCGCACCCCAAGGACAACATCGAGGCGTTGAAGGAGATGATGGCCAATTTGCAGAAGTTCAGCCTGTGATCGTTGCTTGAATAAGCTTGAATCCTACGGGGCGCTGATGGCGTCCCGTTTTATTCCAGGCATAAAAAAGGCCGCTGCATAGGCAGCGGCCGAAGTAAGACGTTGGATCAAGGAGCGACAAATCAACGTCAGTGAACACGGGTAACAGACTGAAAACAGGCATCAATCCATTTGAATCAGGCTTTTCTTCCCGATGGGAAAGCGGGCCATTTGCCCTGAAAGCCCGACAAGAATAGCCGCTTGTAACAAAATGAGTAATGCCGATTCGTGACAAGGACTGTTGCGCAATCAGCAACAGTTGCGCAGTCCTCCATACATCCCCCTGATACCCCTCCATCCACCTAATGCATGCCTGCGCCCGGAGCCCAGGCCAGAGCGTCGCGTCATCCTTTTGGGCGACAACACGAATCCCTCCTTGGTGCGCTTATCGCTCCCGTTGGGCGGCAGTAGGGTGGGGCCTTCTGTCACTCACCGGGGAAGACGCATGACAAGAACAACAATGCGCGCCATCTTCAGGCCACAGGCGCTGGCCGCTGCGGTTGCGTTGGGGTGCTGTGCCCAGGCACAGGCTGTTTCGTTCAACATTGGCGAGATCGAAGGGCAATTCGACTCCTCGCTGTCGGTGGGCGCGAGCTGGGGCATGCGCGACGCCGATAAAAAGCTGGTGGGCACCTTCAACGGCGGCACTGGCCAGGCGTCTACCGGGGATGACGGGCGCCTGAACTTCAAGAAGGGCGAGACCTTTTCCAAGATCTTCAAGGGTATTCACGACCTGGAACTCAAGTACGGTGACAGCGGCGTGTTCGTGCGGGGCAAGTACTGGTACGACTTCGAGTTGCAGGATGAAGATCGCGAATTCAAACAGATCAGCAATCACCACCGCGATGAAGGCGCGCGGTCTTCCGGCTACGAATTGCTCGATGCCTTCGTCTATCACAACTATTCCATTGGCGATCAGCCAGGGAACGTGCGGCTGGGCAAGCAAGTGGTCAGTTGGGGCGAGAGCACTTTTATCGGTAACTCCATCAACAGCATCAACCCCATCGACGTTTCAGCCTTTCGCCGGCCCGGTGCGGAGATCAAAGAAGGGCTGATTCCGGTAAACATGCTGTTCGCTTCCCAGAGCTTGACCAACCAGCTGACAGTGGAAGGTTTTTACCAACTGAACTGGGAAAATACCGTACTGGATAATTGCGGCACATTCTTTGGTGGGGATGTGGCGGCCCACGGCTGTAATGACAACTACACGGTGGGTAACCCGGCGATTGCGCCGTTGCAGCCTGTAGCCGCCGCGTTTGGACAGGGCTTTCAAGTGACCCGTGAAGGTGTGATCGTGCAGCGTGCACGGGATCGTGATGCCCGTGACAGTGGTCAGTTCGGTACGGCATTGCGTTGGTTGGGGGATGACACCGAATACGGCCTGTACTTCATGAACTACCACAGCCGCACCCCGACGGTGGGCACCATCACCAACAATACAAGCCTGGCCAGGCTCGGTGCGATCTCCGGCGCAGCCAATGGCATCGCGCCCGGCTCGGGTGCAGGTCTGGTCCAGAGCCTGATGCTCGGTCGTGGCCAGTATTACCTCGACTACCCGGAAGACATCCGCCTCTTCGGTGCGAGCTTCTCCACCACCTTGCCTACTGGCACGGCCTGGACCGGCGAGATCAGCTATCGCCCCAATGCCCCAGTGCAACTCAACACCACCGACCTGACCCTGGCCCTGATCAACCCGGTTGCAGGCCAACTGGCCTCGCCGATCCGCAGCAACTTCGGCGACGACAACAAAGGCTACCGCCGCAAGGAAATCACCCAGATCCAAAGCACCATGACCCAGTTCTTCGACCAGGTACTGGGGGCCGAACGCCTGACGCTGGTTGGCGAGGCTGCGTACGTGCACGTCGCCGGGCTGGAAGACAAATCCAAACTGCGCTACGGCCGCGACTCGGTCTACGGTGCCTATGGTTTTCAAGGCGACACCGACGGTTTTGTCACAGCCAATTCCTGGGGCTACCGCGCGCGCGCGATCCTTGACTATAACAATGCAATTTTCGGGGTGAACCTCAAGCCCAACCTGTCGTGGTCCCATGACGTGGCCGGCTACGGCCCCAATGGTCTGTTCAACAAAGGCGCCAAGGCCGTCAGCATCGGCGTGGACGCGGACTACCGCAGCACCTACACCGCCAGCCTGAGCTACACCGACTTTTTCGGCGGCGACTACAACACCCTGACCGACCGCGACTTCCTCGCCCTCAGCTTCGGCGCGAACTTCTGACCTGGCTTAAAGAAGGACAAGCATCCATGCGTAAGACAATTGCAGTGTTGGCCCTCAGCCTGTTGGGCACCCACGTGATGGCAGCGGTGTCGCCGGAAGAGGCGGCCAAGCTCGGCACGACCCTGACCCCGGTCGGCGCCGAAAAAGCCGGCAACGCCGACGGCTCAATCCCGGCCTGGACCGGTGGCATTCCTAAAAATGCCGGCGCCGTCGACAGCAAAGGCTTCCTCGCCGACCCGTTCGCCAGTGAGAAACCGCTGTTCGTGATCACCGCGGCCACTGTCGACAAGTACAAGGACAAACTTTCCGACGGCCAGGTGGCGATGTTCAAGCGTTACCCTGAGACCTACAAGATTCCGGTGTACCCAACCCACCGCACGGTCAACCTGCCGCCGGATATCTACGAGTCGATCAAGCGCAGCGCGCTGAACGTCAAGCCGATCAACGACGGCAATGGGCTGGAAGGTTTCACCGGCAACCGTTACTACGCGTTCCCGATTCCGAAGAATGGCGTGGAAGTGCTGTGGAACCACATCACCCGCTACCACGGCGGCAACTTGCGCCGCATCATCACCCAGGCCACGCCGCAGACCAACGGCAGCTACACGCCGATCCGCTTCGAAGAGGAAGTGGCGGTGCCGCAATTGATCCCGGACATGGACCCGGCCAAGGCGGCCAACGTGCTGACCTTCTTCAAACAGTCGGTGACGGCCCCGGCGCGCCTGGCGGGCAACGTGCTGCTGGTGCATGAAACCCTCGACCAAGTGAAGGAGCCGCGCCTGGCGTGGATCTACAACGCCGGCCAGCGTCGCGTACGCCGTGCGCCGCAAGTGGCGTATGACGGGCCGGGTACTGCCTCCGACGGCCTGCGCACCTCGGACAACTTCGACATGTTCTCCGGCGCCCCGGACCGCTACGACTGGAAGCTGGTGGGCAAGAAAGAGATGTACATCCCCTACAACAGCTACAAGCTGGACCAGCCGACACTCAAGTACGACGACATCATCAAGGCCGGCCATATCAACCAGGACCTGACCCGCTATGAGCTGCACCGCGTGTGGGAAGTGGTGGGCACGGTCAAGCCGAGTGAGCGGCATATCTACGCCAAGCGCCACATGTATATCGACGAGGACAGCTGGCAGGTGGCGCTGGTGGATCACTACGACGGCCGTGGTCAACTGTGGCGAGTCGCCGAAGGTCATGCGCAGTTCTATTACGACCACCAGACTCCGGCCTACACCGTGGAAACCCTCTACGACATCATCGCCGGGCGCTACATCGCGCTGGGCATGAAGAATGAGGAGAAGAGCAGCTTTGTGTTTGGCTTCGCGGCCAAGGCGGCGGACTACACCCCGGCCGCATTGAGGGCCGAAGGGGTTCGTTGATCACCCTTTTACCTGGCCGGGACCCTTTGGGCTCCCGGCTTTTTTATGCCTGCCAATCACCCTGCTGAATACTTCTTCAACAACCGCCGACCACAGGACTAGGGTAGGCGCCACGTTGCATAACAATAAAAAAGCAGGATGCAGCAATGACCGCCATGACACGCTGCCTGGACCGTCCTGGATTCATGCCTCGGCTGTCCGCCCACCATCTATTGCGCCCACGTTTGGCCGAGCCTTTGCTGGCGGCGCAGGTCAGGGTCAAGTTGCTCTGCGCGCCTGCTGGCAGTGGCAAGAGTGCACTGCTCGCCGAGTGCGCGTTGCAGGCACCCAAGGATTGCCCGGTGTACTGGCTGCCGCTCAATGGTGTTGCCCTGAGCTCCGTCGATCTTTGCCAGCGCCTGGCGCAGAACCTGGGTTTGCCGTTCACTGATGAAGCGACGCTGCTGTCGGACCTTGCGCGTTGGCAGGCCCCGGCGTGGGTGTTCCTCGATGACTTCTGCCGCTTGCCCGCGCCGGACACCGACGCTTTGCTCGATCGCCTGTTGACCGCCAGCAGTCCAGCCCTGACCTGGTGGCTGGGCGCGCGGCGTCGGCCACTGTGCAATTGGCCGCGGTTGCTGCTCGACGACGAATTGCTGGAGTGCGGCGCAGACTTGGCGTTCAGCCCTGTCGAGATCCAGCATTTGCTCACTCATGCCCGGGGGCAATCCGTCGACAGCGTGTTGCAGTTCAGTGCTGGTTGGTGTGCCGGCGCGCGCATTGCCTTGCTGGGGGACGGCCACCCGGAAAAGACCTTGCTCGATTACCTGCAACACGAACTCTTCAGCACCTTGCCACCCGAACTGGCCGAAGCCTGGCGCGTGCTGGCCCATCTGCCGCGCTTCAACGCAGGGTTGTGCGAGCACTTGTTCGGCTTTGGCGACGGTGATCAGTACCTGCACGATCTGCAGGCCTTCGGCGCGTTTATCCAGCCCTGGGAAGACACCGACTGGTTGCAGGTTTTTCCTCCGCTCTCCCATTTGCTGCGTGATGAGCCCTGGCCGGCCAAGCGTTCCTGGCATCGCCGCGCCTGCCAATGGTTCACCGCCGAACAGGACTGGCAGGCCGCGTTTGAACAAGCCTTGCTCGCCGAAGAATATGAAGTGGCGGTGAGCCTGTTGCAGCACTTCAGTTTCGAAGACCTGTTCCGCCAGCAGAACGCGATGCTGCTGTTGCGCCTGCATGAGCAGCAGGGCGACGAACTGATGCTCGGTTCGGCGCAATTGGTCGGGCTGTTGACCGCGGCGTTGCTGTTCGCCGGGCGCTTCGAGCAGGCCGCGCAATGCATCCATCAACTGGCACGCTTCGCGCCGCAACCGACAGCGGCGCAGCAGCGCTATCTGCTGGCGCGCTGGCAGGCGCAGTGGGGCTGGCTGCTGCATCTGGGTGGCGATGCCGAACGTTCTCGCGAACACTTCCTCGAAGCGCTGCAAGCCTTGCCCGACAGCGCCTGGACGTCGCGGTTGATGTGCCTTTCAGGCCTGACCCAGCAAGCCTTGTTGCGCGGTGAACTGGACGTGGCCCAGGCCCTGAGCCGCGAAGCCTTGTGCCTGGCCCGTGCCCACGGCTCGTTGCTGCTCGAAGCCTTGTTGGAGCTGGATCACGCGCAACTGCTGGAGCAGCGTGGCGCTCCTTATCGGGCGCAAAGCCTGCTGGAGAATGTGCAGGCGATGCTGCTCGAGCAGCGCCTCAAGGCCGGGCCTTTGGTCGGGCGCATCGCCCTGCGGCGCGGGCACCTGGCGTTGCGGCAAGGGCAGGACAGCCTGGCTACCGAGTGTTTCGAGGCGGGCTTGAAGATGTGCCTGCACAGCCAGGACAAGCGCGTGCTTTACGGATTTCTTGGACTGGCTCTGCTGGCCGCCAACCGTGGCGATTACGCCCAGGCCTTTGTGCAACTGCGCGACGCCGAGCGGCTGATGCAACAGCGTCAGGTGCCCGACACGGTGTACCGCGCGGTGTTGCTGTTGGTCAGCGGGCATTTCTGGTTGCAGCAGGGGCGTGCCGAATTGACAGTGGAAGCGGTGCGCCGCGTGCTTCGCCACTTTCGTGGGCCCCAGGCCAGACAGGCCCCGCCGGCCACTCTGGAGCTGGTGCCGCGCCTGGAGTACCTGCTGGTGCTGGCTGAAGTGAAACTGGGTTGCGCCGATCAATCGGTGGAGCGGCTCATGGCCTTGCTGGAGACCGCCCATCAGCGCGGCATGCTCTGCCTGGAAACCGAGCTGCACTTGGTGCTGGGCGAAGTGGCCTGGCAAGTCGGTGATTGCGCGCTGGCGCGCCGCTCGCTGCAAACCGGGCTGGCGTTGGCGGCACGCTGCCAAGTGCAGCAAGCGATTCGCGAACTGCGGTTGCGCTCGCCGGGGTTGTTGAGTGAGCTGGGCATGGAGCCGCAAGCGCCAGCGTCGGGAGCGGTAGAGAGCCCACTCAGCCAGCGCGAGTTGGAAGTCCTGCAGTTGATCGCCCTGGGCAATTCCAACCTGGAAATCGCCGACCGGCTGTTTATCTCCCTGCATACGGTCAAGACCCACGCGCGGCGTATCCACAGCAAGCTCGGTGTGGAGCGACGTACGCAAGCCGTGGCCAAGGCCAAGACGTTGGGGTTGATGACCTAGGCGCAAAACGCCTGTCGGTACTCGCCGGGCGTGGCGCCCATGGCTTGGCGGAAGCGATGGGTGAAGTGGCTGGCGCTGGAGAAACCGCACATCAAGGCGATTTCACTCAAGGGCAGGGCGCTGCTGCGCAGCAGGGCCTGGGCGCGGGTGAGGCGGCGCGCCAGCAGGTATTGGTGGGGCGGCAGGCCGAAGCTTTGGCGGAACATCCGCGCGAAATGGTATTCCGAAAGCGCACACATCCCGGCGAGTTGGCCCAGGCTGATCGGGTCTTCCAGGTGCTGATCGATGTACTCCACTAACAGCCGTCGCTGATGCGCCGCCAGCCCGCCTTTCAATCGCAGCCCATCGCGGGCGCCGACCTGGCTGAGCAGGGTGTGGCTGAGCATTTCATGGGCCAGGCTACTGGTCAGCAGGCGCTCGGCGGGCTCGCGCCAGTTCAGCGCGATCAACTGGTGAAAGCGCCGGGCCTGGCTGGCGTCTTCCAGGAAGGTGCGTTCGCGCAATTGCAGGGTGCGTGGTTCGCGGTCGAGCAGGGTGACGCAGCCCAGGGCGAATTGCTCCGGGCTGAAGTACACATGGGCCAGGCGGATTTCGCCGTTGATCACCCAGGCCGACTGATGCTCGGCGGGCAGGATGCACAGCTTGTCGGGCCCGCCCTTGGTGCCCGGCTGGTCACGCCGAAAGGTGCCGGTGCCACCGCCGATGTAGCACGACAAGGTGTGATGGCTGGGAGCCTGGTAATCCTGGGCATCGTGATGGTTGCTCCACAAAGCCGCAGACAAGCCGTCACCGAGCTCGGCGCAGGCTTCGAGGCGTGCATTGGGCGAGCGGTTAAGGGCTTGAAAGACTTGCAGGGATTCCAGATCAGGCATGGTTCGTACTCTCCGACGCCTTGCATCCTACTCCGCGCGTTGAGTGCTGTGAGCCCACCAGCCGACAAAAGCGCAAGATTGTGCAAGAGCGCGCCATGGATCGCGGGCCACACTGTGGCTCAATCGATGGAGCCCGCTATGAACCTTTCCCTGTATTTACTCACCGTGCTGATCTGGGGCACCACATGGATCGCCCTCAAATGGCAACTGGGCGTGGTGGCGATTCCTGTGTCCATCGTCTATCGCTTCGGCCTGGCGGCGCTGGTGTTGTTTGCGCTGTTGCTGGTCAGCCGTAAGTTGCAGGTGATGAACCGGCGTGGGCATTTGATCTGCCTGGCCCAGGGCGTGTGCCTGTTCTGCGTCAACTTCATGTGCTTTCTCACGGCGAGCCAGTGGATCCCCAGCGGCCTTGTGGCTGTGGTGTTTTCCACGGCGACCTTGTGGAACGCGCTGAACGCCCGGGTGTTTTTCGGCCAGCGGGTGGCGCGCAATGTGTTGATGGGCGGCGGCCTGGGCTTGGCGGGCTTGGGCCTGCTGTTCTGGCCGGAGCTGGTCGGGCACACCGCCAGTCCGCAGACCCTGCTCGGCTTGGGTTTGGCATTGCTGGGGACTATGTGTTTCTCGGCCGGCAATATGCTCTCGAGCCTGCAGCAGAAGGCCGGTCTGAGACCGCTGACGACCAATGCCTGGGGCATGTTGTATGGTTCGTTGATGCTGGTGACCTACTGCGTGGTGCGTGGGATTCCGTTTGAGATGGACTGGAGTGCGCGGTATGTCGGAGCACTGTGGTACTTGGTGATTCCGGGGTCCGTGATTGGGTTCACCGCGTACCTGACCCTGGTCGGGCGCATGGGGCCGGAGCGTGCGGCGTATTGCACGGTGCTGTTCCCGGTTGTAGCGCTTAACGTCTCGGCGTTTGCCGAAGGGTACCAGTGGACTGCACCAGCGCTGGCGGGGTTGGTGTTGGTGATGCTGGGGAATGTGTTGGTGTTTCGTAAGCCTAAGGTTACGAGCCCGGTTTTCAACGCGAAGGCTGTCTAGTGTGGGAGCTGGCTTGCCTGCGATGGCGGAGTGTCAGCCGGCTTATCTTTGACTGGTTCACCGCTATCGCAGGCAAGCCAGCTCCCACATTTCGATTGGGGTGATCTTACTACTTCATTCCGAGGCGCTTGGCCATGCGGCCTAGGTTGGCGCGGTCCAGCCCGAGTTCACGGGCGGCGCTGGCCCAGTTGTGCTGGTGGCGTTCCAGGCAGGCACTGATGATCTGGCGTTGATAGTGTTCGGTGGCCTGGCGCAGGTCGCCGGTCACGCTGGGCGCGCTGTCGGTGTGTGCTTCGATCAACGGTGCGCTGACATCGGGCAAGTCCAGGTCCTGGGCGTTCAAGCTGAGAATCTTCGGACGCTCGCGACAGTTTCCCAAGGCTTTGAGTGCGCTGCGTCCGATCAAATGTTCCAGCTCCCGCACATTGCCTGGCCAGTTATAGGCCAGCAGCGCCGCCTGGGCATCGCTGGTCAGGCGCAGACTGCCCAGGCCCATGCGTGACCTGTTCTGCTCAAGGAAAAAGCCGGCCAGCAGCAGCACATCGCGCCCGCGCTCGCGCAGCGCCGGCACTTGCAGCGGGTAGACGCTGAGGCGGTGATAGAAGTCGGCGCGGTAGCGACCATTGCGCACTTCGTCAGCCAGGTCGCGGTTGGTGGCGGCGATCAGACGCACGTCCACCTGGTGTTCCTTGTCCGAACCCAGGCGTTGCAATTGACCGCTTTGCAGTACTCGCAGCAGCTTGGCCTGCACGGTCAGCGACAGTTCGCCCACTTCATCGAGAAACAGCGTGCCGCCATTGGCCAGTTCGAACTTGCCACGACGTTCGTTCAACGCGCCGGTAAAGGCCCCGCGTACATGGCCGAACAGCTCGCTTTCCACCAGGGTTTCCGGCAGGGCGGCGCAGTTGAGGCTGATCAGCGGTTTATCGGCGCGGGTTGAGGCGGCGTGGATGGCCTGGGCCACCAGTTCTTTGCCAACTCCGGTTTCGCCGGTGATCAGCACAGTGAGGTCACTGCCGCCCACCAGTTTGATCTCTTCCACCAGGCGCTTGTGGGGTTTGCTCTGGCCGATCATCTCCTTGTGCTGCTGGCCGCTGGCCTCGCGGTAGATTTCGGCGCGCAGGGTCAGGCGTTCGATACGTTCGGCCACGTTGACGGTGGCTGCGGCGAGGCTGGCGAAGGCTTGCAGGGCGTCCAGTTCGACGCGCTCGAAGCGCTCGGTGTCGAGGGCGTCCAGGGTCAGCAGGCCCCAGGGCTGATCATCGACGAACAGCGGGCAACCCATGCAATCGTGGACTTCCAGGTGCCCGTGCAGTCCATCGACCAGGCCGTCGTAGGGGTCGGGCAGTTCGCTGTCACTGTCAAACCGCGTAGGGCCTGGGCTGCTCAGCAACACGGCAAAGCGCGGGTGTTCGCTGACTTTGAAGCGCCTGCCCAGTGTGTCGGCGCTCAAGCCGTCGACGGCCAACGGCACCAGCCATTCGCCGTCCAGGCGCAACAGCGCGGCGGCGTCACAGGGCAGCAGGGCGCGCATGGCTTGTAATAGACGACGATAACGCTCGCCTTCGGGCAGTTCACGGGACAGGTCGGCGACCAGAGGCAGCAGGGTGGTGAGCAGTGATTGCGCAGTCATAATGACTCCTTGTAGTCCTTATGACTATACTTTGTAGGAAGTCATACTGACTACAATTTAAATAAATCGTTGAAATTAAAAGATTTATTTGTTGGCACGAATACTGAGTAGGTAAAGGCAATCAGTAAAGAAGCCCAGGAGGCTCCCATGCTTAGTGCCCAAGACCGTGCCATCGTCAAATCCACCGTGCCCCTGCTGGAAAGCGGCGGCGAAGCGCTGATCACCCATTTCTACCGCATGATGCTTTCCGAGTACCCGGAAGTTCGCCCGCTGTTCAACCAGGCCCACCAGGCCAGCGGCGATCAACCCCGCGCCTTGGCCAACGGGGTGTTGATGTATGCGCGGCATATCGACCAGTTGGACCAACTGGGTGACCTGGTGGCCAAGATCATCAACAAGCATGTGGCCCTGCAGATCCTGCCGGAGCATTACCCGATCGTCGGCGCCTGCCTGCTGCGCGCGATTTCCGAAGTGCTGGGCAGTGAGATTGCAACGCCCGAGGTGATGAACGCCTGGGGCGCGGCCTATGGCCAACTGGCGGATATCCTGATCGGCGCCGAGGCGGCGATCTATGAAGAGAAAGCGCAGGCCCCGGGTGGCTGGCGGGGGGCGCGGCCGTTCATCATCGTCAAGCGCGTGGTGGAGAGTGACGAGATTATCTCCTTCTACTTTGCCCCGGTGGACAACGGTCCGATTCTTGCCGCTGCACCGGGCCAATACATCGGCATGAAACTGGTGCTGGATGGCGAGGAAGTGCGCCGCAATTATTCGCTGTCAGCCCTGACCGATTCGGGCCTGTACCGCATCAGCGTCAAGCGCGAAGCCGGCGGGCGGGTGTCCAACTACCTGCACGACCAACTGCACGTCGGTGCGACTATTGACCTGTTTCCGCCTTCGGGGGAGTTCACCCTGGCAGCCAGCGACAAACCGCTGGTGCTGATCAGCGGTGGAGTGGGCATCACGCCGACCTTGCCGATGCTCGAAGCCGCCCTGGCTACCCAGCGCCCGGTGCACTTCATCCACTGCGCGCGTAACGGCGGGGTGCATGCATTCCGTGATTGGGTCGATGCCCTGGCGGCCAAGCACCCACAGCTCAAGCGCTTCTATTGCTACGCCGAAGATGATGGCGTGAGCCCGGCGGCGGACAAGGTAGGCTTGCTGAGTCAGGAGCAACTGGCGGCATGGTTGCCCGAGCAGCGCGACATCGATGCCTACTTCCTTGGCCCTAAAGGCTTCATGAGCGCGATCAAGCGCCATCTCAAGGCGCTGGGTGTACCCGAGAAGCAAAGCCGCTATGAGTTCTTCGGCCCGGCTGCGGCGCTGGAGTAGCTTCTAACCGATACATTGAGTTGGCTTCATCGCGGGCAAGCCCGGCTCCCACATTGGATCGCGGTCTAATGTGGGAGCCGGCGGTTCGGCGCTCCGACTTGCCCGCGATGGCGTCCGTACAGTCACAACATTTCCCAAGATTAATCCCCCGTTAACCCCCTCTGTTTAAACCACTCCCTGTGTGTAAACTTGCGGCCATTGGCACAACCAAACAAAGGGAAACGGTGATGAGTGACGAATTGCGTTTAGGCAGGGAGCGGCGCTTTCTGGTGTTGCTGGGCATCATCTGCCTGGCGCTGATCGGCGGTGCGCTTTATATGCAGGTGGTACTCGGCGAGGCGCCGTGCCCGCTGTGCATCCTGCAACGCTACGCCTTGCTGTTGATCGCGATCTTCGCGTTCATCGGTGCGGCCATGCGCACCAAAGGGGCGCTTACGTTTTTCGAAGGGCTGGTGATACTCAGCGCCCTCGGCGGTGTGGCCGCAGCCGGTCACCACGTGTACACCCAGTTCTTCCCCCAGGTCAGTTGCGGCATTGATGTGCTGCAACCGATCGTCGATGACCTGCCACTGGCCAAAGTGTTCCCCCTGGGGTTTCAGGTCGATGGCTTCTGCAGCACCCCGTATCCGCCCGTGCTGGGTCTGTCCCTGGCGCAGTGGGCACTGGTTGCGTTCGTGCTGACGGTGATCCTGGTGCCGTTGGGGATTTACCGGAATCGCCAGCGCAAAGCCTAAGCTCATCCCTGAAACGCCCCGGTCCTTCTTGAGGGAAGGCCGGGGCGTTTTTGTTTGTAGGGATTTGTGAACAGGACGTGACGCCGGACAAGTTTAGGTGCGCGCAGTGTGCGACATGTTGTCACACGGAAGCTGCCGCAGGACGTTTCTGACCCGCCGAGCGGCCGCTTAAATTTGCATAAAACGGCCAAGATGTGCTGTCAGTTCGTGGTTCCGGCGAGGCCACGAACCTCAGGCCACGTCAGCAATTGCGTGATGTCCGAATGCCTTGTTTTATGGGGGCTTGCATCGCTTTGGCTTACCCTTACAGCCCATATGGGCTGCGACGGATCGCCCTATAACACGGCAATTTTTGTGGTTTTTGTTGAGAATCGAACACGATAAGATCGCGAACCTTTGCAATATTGGTGAAGGATTATTGCTGTAATCGATAAAAATTATTTCTTTATAAGACATGGTTTATACATCGCTAGCTAACTACAATCGCCCGCACTGAATGTCCGGTGCTGTTCAATATTTGAGCACTGGAGCGGTCGAGGGGCAGATGGACGGCTCTGTGCGACCCCAAGGTTCCGACAGCCTTTCAACTATCCGCACCAAATGGAATTGGTCTGTAACAAGGCCTTTAACCACGAAATCGAATAAGAACTCACCGCAGGTCCGTGAAACGCCACCTAATGGCGCGATGGGCAGGCTCTTATTCAATCGAAGAGAAATGCCAACCCTTGGCAGGGTGAAGTGTTGGCGATCAAAACCCAACTGCATTGCGCAAGCTGCTTTAGAGGTCGTGAGATGAGTAAAAACAGGTACCCCCGATTACTAGGCTTTTTGCCGCTGCTTGGCATGATGTTAATGCTGGGAGGCTGCAAGTGGACCTTGATGGACCCAAAAGGACAGATCGGTCTGGATCAACGAAACCTGATCATCACCGCCACCCTGCTGATGTTGTTGGTTGTGGTGCCTGTGATCATCATGACCTTCGCCTTCGCCTGGAAATACCGCGCGTCGAACACCAGCGCGACCTACGCGCCGAAGTGGTCGCACTCCACCAAGATTGAAATCGCAGTGTGGCTGGTGCCGATCCTCATCATCATCGCCCTGGGTTACATCACCTATAAGTCGACCCATGAACTGGACCCGTACCGTCCGCTGGAATCCGACGTCAAGCCGATCAACATCGAAGTGGTCGCGCTGGACTGGAAGTGGCTGTTCATCTACCCGGACCTGGGTATCGCCACCGTCAACGAAATCCAGTTCCCAGAGAACACTCCGCTTAACTTCCGGATCACCTCCGACGCCGTGATGAACTCGTTCTTCATCCCAGCCCTGGGCGGTCAGATCTACGCGATGGCAGGCATGCAGACTCGCCTGCACCTGATCGCCAACGAAAAAGCTGAAATGGAAGGCATCTCCGCAAACTACAGCGGCGCTGGCTTCACCGGCATGAAATTCAAAGCGATCTCGACGAGCCAGGAAGGTTTCAACGCCTGGGTAGCCGAAGTCAAGGCCGCACCTAAACAGCTTGATCAAGCTGAATACGATGCCCTGACCAAACCAAGCCAGAACAACCCAGTCGCTCTGTACTCCGCGTATGAGCCGGACCTGTTTCAGAAAATCGTCGACAAGTACGAAGGTATGAAGCCAGGCAAGCCGGTCAAGCACGAGAAGAAAGAAGTGGCCGCGGTTGAAGGTTCTGACACGGGCTCGCATTCAACTGCTGGGGCAGAGGAGTAAACGATGTTTGGTAAATTAAGTTGGGATGCGGTCCCGTTCCACGAGCCGATCGTAATGGTGACCATCGCCATGATCGCGCTGGGTGGTCTGGCACTGTTTGCAGGTATTACGTACTTCAAGAAGTGGACCTACCTGTGGACCGAGTGGCTGACGTCGGTCGACCACAAGAAAATCGGCGTCATGTACGTCATCGTTGCCATGGTCATGCTGCTGCGTGGTTTTGCCGACGCCATCATGATGCGTACCCAGTTGGCCATGGCCACCGAGGGTTCGCCTGGCTACCTGCCACCTGAACACTATGACCAGATCTTCACCGCTCACGGTGTGATCATGATCATCTTCATGGCGATGCCATTCTTCACCGGCCTGATGAACCTTGCCTTGCCGCTGCAGATTGGCGCGCGTGACGTTGCCTACCCGTTCCTGAACTCCCTGAGCTTCTGGCTGCTGGTTTCCGGCGTGGTGCTGATCAACGTGTCCCTGGGCGTCGGCGAATTCGCCAAGACCGGTTGGGTTGCGTATCCGCCATTGTCGGGCCTGCAATACAGCCCTGGCGTGGGTGTGGACTACTACATCTGGGCCCTACAGTTATCAGGACTCGGGACGACACTGACGGGGGTCAACTTCCTGGCCACCGTCCTGAAAATGCGCGCCCCTGGCATGAAGCTGATGGACATGCCGATCTTCACCTGGACCTGCACCTGGGCCAACGTCCTGATCGTGGCTTCGTTCCCGATCCTGGCCGCTACCATGGCGCTGCTGTCGCTTGACCGTTACCTGGATTTCCACATTTTCACCAATGAACTTGGTGGCAATCCGATGATGTACGTGAACCTGTTCTGGGCATGGGGTCACCCTGAGGTGTACATCCTGATCCTGCCAGCGTTCGGTATCTTCTCCGAAGTGATCTCGACCTTTACCGGCAAGCGCCTGTTCGGTCACCACTCGATGGTTTATGCATCGGGCGCAATCTCGGTACTGGGCTTCATGGTGTGGCTGCACCACTTCTTCACCATGGGTTCGGGTGCCAGCGTCAACGCCTTCTTCGGCCTGGCGACGATGCTGATTTCCATCCCGACGGGGGTGAAGCTATTCAACTGGCTGTTCACCATCTACCACGGTCGTCTGCGCATGACCAGCCAGGTCCTGTGGACCCTGGGCTTCATGGTGACCTTCGCCATCGGCGGCATGACCGGCGTACTGCTGGCCATCCCGGGTGCTGACTTCGTGCTGCACAACAGCCTGTTCGTGATCGCTCACTTCCACAACGTGATCATCGGCGGCGCGGTATTCGGTTACATCGCTGGTTTCAGCTTCTACTTCCCGAAAGCGTTCGGCTTCAAGCTGCACGAAGGCTGGGGCAAGGCTGCATTCTGGTTCTGGATCTCGGGCTTCTTCGTCGCGTTCATGCCGCTCTATGCACTGGGCTTCATGGGCATGACCCGTCGTCTGAACGCCACCACCAACCCTGAGTGGGTGCCGTACCTGTACGTCGCCATGTTCGGTGCGGTGATGATTGCTGTGGGTATTGCCTGCCAGCTGATCCAGCTGTACGTGAGTGTCCGTGACCGTAAGCAGAACGCTTGCGAATCCGGTGACCCATGGAATGGCCACACCCTGGAATGGTCGACTTCGTCGCCACCGCCGTTCTACAACTTCGCCGTGATCCCTACTGCGAACACCATTGATGCGTTCACCGAAGCCAAGGAAGACGGTACTGCGTACCAGCGTCCTAAGCACTACGAACCGATCCACATGCCAAACAACACCGCCACTGGCGTGGTGATGGGCGCGCTGTTGACCGTGTTCGGTTTCGCGATGATCTGGCACATCTGGTGGCTGGCAATCGCGAGCCTGGTGGGCACCATCGGCTACTTCATTGTCCACGCTGCACGTGATGATCAAGGCTACATGGTGCCGGTCGAGACGATCGAACGCATCGAAGCCGAGCAACACGCTCGCCTGGTCGCCGAGAAGAAAATCCCGGCCAACCGTGTAGAAACCTCGTTGGAACAGGCTTAAACCATGTCGAACTTAGTGACCAATGCTGGACACGCCCATGTCGATGACCATGGGCACGATGACCATCACCACGACTCGGGGCCGATGACCGTTTTCGGTTTCTGGCTCTACCTGATGACCGACTGCATCTTGTTTGCGTCGATCTTCGCGGTGTACGCGGTACTGGTAAATAACGTAGCGGGTGGCCCGTCGGGCCACGACATCTTCGAACTGCCTTACGTGCTCGGCGAAACCGCCTTGCTGTTGTTCAGTTCGATCACCTACGGCTTCGCCATGTTGGCCTTCTACAAGGGCAATAAGAAAGGCGTACTGAGCTGGTTGGCACTGACCTTCCTGTTCGGCCTGGGCTTCATCGGCATGGAGATCAACGAGTTCCACCTGCTGATCTCCGAAGGCTACGGCCCGCACCGTTCCGGCTTCCTGTCCGCGTTCTTCACGCTGGTAGGTACCCACGGTCTGCACGTAACGGCTGGCCTGCTGTGGATGGCGGTGATGATGTATCAGGTCAATAAACACGGCCTGACCAACACCAACAAGACTCGCCTGAGCTGCCTGAGCCTGTTCTGGCACTTCCTGGACGTGGTCTGGATCTGCGTCTTCACCGTTGTTTACCTGATGGGGACTCTGTAATGGCTAATGCACACTCCCATGACCATGACAGCCATGATGCAAGCCACGGCAGCGTTAAGTCGTACGCCATCGGCTTCATCCTGTCGGTAATCCTGACGCTCATCCCGTTCGGTCTGGTGATGTACCCGACCCTGCCTAAGTCGATCACCTTGATGATCGTGCTGGCATTCGCGGTGATTCAGGTTCTGGTTCACCTGGTGTACTTCCTGCACCTGGACCGCTCCAAAGAGCAACGCGATAACGTGATTGCGTTCGTGTTCGCAGGGTTGGTAATCCTGCTGCTGGTTGGCCTGTCGATATGGATCATGTTCAGCATCCATACGTTCATGATGGCGAAGTGAGGTAAGACCCGATGTCGCTTAAGCACTTTATCCAAATCACCAAACCGGGGATCATTTTCGGTAACGTGCTTTCTGTGGCGGGCGGTTTCTTCCTGGCCTCCAAGGGACATGTCGATCTGGCCATTTTCCTGGCTGCAATGATCGGCACTTCCCTGGTGGTAGCTTCCGGTTGTGTGTTCAACAACTGCATCGACCGTGACATCGATATCAAGATGGAACGCACCAAGAATCGTGTGCTGGTCCAGGGCCTCATCTCCCTGAAGCTGGCACTGATCTACGCGACCGTCCTCGGTGTTGCCGGCGTGGCGTTGTTGTACAAGGTGGCCAACCCGCTGGCGGCGCTGTTTGCCGTGATCGGCTTTGTCATCTACGTCGGCCTCTACAGCCTGTACCTCAAGCGCAAGTCGGTTCACGGCACGCTGGTGGGCAGTCTGTCGGGAGCGATGCCGCCGGTGATTGGTTATGTGGCTGTAACCAATAGCTTCGACATGGCCGCGCTGACGCTACTGGTGATGTTCAGCCTGTGGCAGATGCCGCATTCCTACGCCATCGCGATTTTCCGCTTCAATGACTACCTGGCGGCTTCGATTCCGGTCTTGCCGGTAAAACGTGGCATCCAGGTCGCCAAGAAACACATCCTGCTGTACATCCTGGCCTTCCTTGTGGCGACCTTGATGTTGACCTTCAGTGGCTACGCCGGCATGAGCTACCTTGCCGTCGCCGCCGCCATGGGCATGTACTGGTTGTACATGGCCTGGACCGGCTACAAGGCGGTGGATGACACCGTCTGGGCTCGCAAGCTGTTCGTGTTCTCGATCTTCACCATCACCGCGCTCAGCGTGATGATGTCCCTGGATTTCCAAGTGCCGAAAGAGCTGTTGCTGACCTACGCTCACTGAGTGGTCCTGCAGTGAAAAAGCCCCGCCTTCGAGAGAAGCGCGGGGCTTTTTCTTGGGCGTCGGTTTAAATCTGCGGATGTTTATCTCGTCATACCCCTCTGTACGTGCTGTGCGAATCCACCACCCGCCAACAAGGAGTTGCCCCATGGTCAGCGTTAGTCGTCGGTCCCTTCTCGCCCTGGGCGCCGCCCTGCCTTTATTGGGGCGCCTGGATTGGGCGGTCGCGGCGCCGCCGCCGGCAAAGTCTGACAAGGTGCGACTCAACTACAACGAAAGCCCCTACGGACCCTCACAGGCTGCACGTGAAGCGATGCAGCGTGGTATCGCGACGTCCGGGCGTTACCCCTACAACCACATGTATGCTTTAGCCGGGCTATTTGCTCAGCAGCAAGGCATTGCCGAAGAACAGGTGGCAGTGTTTGCAGGCTCAATGGCGGCCTTACGTTATGCGGTGCTGGCATTCACCAGCGAAACTCGCGGCCTGGTGATGGCTACGCCGTCCTACGAAGTGCCGCGCCAGGCGGCGCAGGCGAACAAGGCTGCGGTGAAGGAAGTCAGCCTGAACGCCGACCACGCCCACGACATCCCGGCCATGCTCGCCGCCGATCCACAGGCCGGCATGCTCTACCTGTGCAACCCCAATAACCCCACTGGCACCGTTACGCCCGTCGACGCCATCCGCCACGCGTTGACGAACAAACCCAAAGGCAGTGTGCTGGTGGTGGACGAGGCTTACATCGACTTCGCCGACGTACCCAGCGTGGTCAGTTGGGTCAAGGACCACGACGACGTGCTGGTGCTGCGCACTTTCTCGAAAATCTACGGCATGGCCGGTGCCCGCCTGGGCTTGGCGGTCGGGCATCCGGCGTTGCTGGAACGCCTCGCCGTATTTGGCGGCGACAACGTGCCGGCCGGCACCACCTTGCTCGGCGGCCTTGCCAGCTTGGAGGACGTGAAGCTGTTGCCACAACGCAAGGCGCTCAATAAACAACTGCGCGATGAGACCGTGGCCTGGCTGCAGGGGCGTGGTTTCACCTGCACGGCGTCACAGGCCAACTGTTTCATGATCGACGTGAAGCAACCGGCGGAGCAGGTGATCGAGAAACTGGCAGCCCAAGGCGTGCTGATCGGCCGTGTGTTTAAAAACTGGCCGCAGTGGGTTCGGGTGACGGTGGGGAGCAAGCGGGAGATGGCACGGTTTCGTGAGGTGTTTGCGGCACAAGTCGAACGCGCGGGTTAAACCGATGCAAGACAAATGTGGGAGCTGGCTTGCCTGCGATACAGACGCCTCGGTATATCAATGAAACCGAGGTGATGCTATCGCAGGCAAGCCAGCTCCCACATTTGATTCTGCGGTGTAGCTTGCTTTGGGTTATTGCTGCGCGATGCTGTACCCATCAAACGCAGTCTGCTGCTGCAACGCAGTAATCACGCTCTTGCGGCTCAGCGGCTGCTCAGCGCCGGCGTTATCGACAAAACTCTCAACGTCCAACTCCGCCTCATCCCCTTCACCCACAAAGCTGAACCCCAAAAACTCGAACGCTTCACGGTCGACGTTCAGCTTGGAGCGCGGTGTGCGCAGCGGCAGGGTGACGCTGATGCCATCCTTGCTGATCACAAACACTTCGGCCTCTTTCTTGGGCCGCGAGGCCTTGCTCTTGCCGGCGCTCGGGTTGCTGATGGCCTGGTGGCTCTGGTTCAGCACTTTCAGCGCCAGGCCGTAGACCAACTCCTGGAATTCAGGGTCGTCCTTGAAGCTGGACAGGATGCGGCTGATCGAGAATTGGCTGCTCAGGTCTTCCAGGGCTGCGTTATCGGCGGCTTCGGCGTCCTTGAGTTGCTTGAGCTGGCCCATCAGGTCGTAGGCCTTGTCGTCGTCGAAGGCGTCATGGGCCTGGCGGATGGCCACGCGCAGCTCACGGATCTGGTCGCTTTCCTTGGACGTGTGGAACGCGTCCAGCACCATCTCGCTGATGATCTTGGCCGCTGGCAGATGCTGTGAAAGATTGATGGCGTTTTCGTATTCGGCTTTGGATTGCAGCGCGGCTACGGATTCTTCGGGGGCGGATATTTCGGTGTAAGAATCGGACATTGAAATTTCACTACTTCAGTAAACGAGGACAAAAAAGCGTCGGGCATTTTCAGGGGGGAGGGAGGTCAGGTCAAGGCAGCACAATGCCCTTATCCCGACGCAACGCCGTCAGCGCCCGCTGCAGTCGTACGGCTCGTCCGCAAAACAGACCTACGGTAAACCCCGATACACCGCCAACTGCCATCAACATCGTCGGCGTGCTCAGCATCAGCGGATGCACGGCTTGCTGGTAGCCGAAGTAGTACTTCACCGCAAAGAACAGTTGCGAGATCAGCAGGGTTTTCCAGGTGCCCGGCAATACCAGGGTCTCGCCATTGGCATCCAGCCGCGCCCCTTCAACGTTGAACAGCACCATCCCCACCAGGCTGCCCAGCACCGCGCCGGCGACCCAGGCGCCGCTCGACAAGATTGAAGGCGCCAGCGACATCAACGACCACACCACCAGCACCACCGGCAGGATCACCAGTGAGCGGCGATTTTCGCGTCCGCCCAGGCAGGCCTTGATGCCGTAGTAGCAAATCCACAGGTAAATGGCGTAGACCCAAATGGGCGTGCCTTGGAGGATGTCGAGCATGATGTGCGTCCGTGCAGAGGGGAGATGGTGGATAGTCGTTGAGTACTGACGCCTTTGTCCAGCGATCTGCCCCTGACCCACATCAACACTCCCCGCCCACAAAACCGTTACAACACAGAGGCCTGATGAACCCATAAAAACGACCACTGACCTGCGCCGAGGGGACCGCCCCACGTCAGGTTATTAAAGGACTAATGCGATGGCGCTTTCCCTTTCCCGCCTGGCCTTGCTGGGGGCGACGCTTTGCCTGTCTCTTCCCCTGCACGCCAACGTTCCCGACGCTTCGCTGATCGAGCAGGGCAAATACGTCGCGCAACTGGGCGACTGCATCGCCTGCCACACCGCCAAGCAAGGCAAGGTGATGGCCGGCGGCCTGGAGCTGAGCACGCCGATGGGCACGATCTATTCGAGCAATATCACGCCGGACCGAGAGACAGGGATTGGCGCCTACTCCTTCGAAGAGTTCGACCGTGTCATGCGCGAAGGCGTGACGCCGACGGGCATGAACCTGTACCCGGCGATGCCGTACCCGTCCTACGCCAAGATGAGCGAAACCGACATGCGTGCCCTGTTCGCTTATTTGATGCAAGGCGTCGAGCCGGTGCAGCAGGCCAATCTTGAGGCGGACATGGGCTTCCCGTTCAACCAGCGCTGGGGTCTGGCGTTGTGGAATTTTGTCTTCCTCGACAAACAACCCTTCAAGCCGAATCCTGCACGCGATGAACAACTCAACCGTGGCGCCTACCTGGTCCAGGGCCTGGGCCACTGCGGCTCCTGTCACACGCCACGGGGCATTGCGTTCCAGGAAAAAGCCATGAGCGACGAGGGTTCCAGCGGCCAGCACTACCTGGCCGGCGAAACCGTCGAGCATTGGCGCGCCCTGAGCCTGCGCAACCTGTGGACGGTGGAAGACACCGTGCAACTGCTCAAGACCGGGCAAAACCGCTTTGCCACGGTCGCCGGCAACATGGCCGATGTGATTCACCACAGCACCCAGCACTTCAGCGACTACGACCTGACGGCTATCGCCGGTTACTTGAAATCCCTACCCCTCGGTAAAGACGACTTGCCCATGCCGTCCGTGGCCCAGGCCCCAGCCGTGCCACCTGCAGATTTGTTCACCAGTCGTGGCGGACTGGGTTACATGCAGTTCTGCAGCGACTGTCATCGCAGCGATGGTGCGGGCGTGAAAGGTCTGTTCCCACCTTTGGCCGGCAATCCGAGCATTGCGTCCAGCAACCCGACGTCACTGCTGCACATCACCCTCACCGGCTGGGAGACCGCACAAACGGCAACGCACCCGCGGATCTACACCATGCCCGGTTTCGCCCGTTTGAACGATCAGGAAATCGCTGAGATCCTCAGTTTCGTACGTACCCGTTGGGGTAACGAAGGCACGCCGATCAGCGCCGGCCAGGTGAAGAAACTGCGTGACCAACTCAACCCGGCCACCACCGATTCATCGGCCTTCGAAACCCCGCGCCTGGCCGAGTTGCTTGCGGCGCCAAACGCCGACCAGGTGATTCGCGGCATGCGCCTGCATCTGCAAACCAAAGAGCTGCTGCCCAACAATGTCGGCAATTCACTCAATTGCACCAGTTGCCATCTCAACGCTGGCACGGTAGCGGATGGGTCTCCGTTTGTAGGCGTCTCGGCGTTTTTCCCCAGCTATGCGCCGCGCGCAGGCAAGGTGGTGACCCTGGAAGAACGAATTAACGGCTGCTTCCGCCGCTCGATGAATGGCAAACCACTGCCGCCACAATCGGCAGACATGCAAGCGATGGTCGCCTATTTCGATTGGATGAAAAACAACACCCGCCCCGAAGACAAAGTAGCCGGGCGCGGCGTGGGCAAGGTCGACCCGGCGATCAAGCCGGACCTGGCCAATGGCAAACAGGTCTACGCCAAGCAATGCGCGGTGTGCCATGGCGACAATGGCCAGGGCTTGGCGCGGGCGGATGGCGAGCTGATCTACCCACCGTTGTGGGGTGAGCAATCCTTCAATATCGGCGCCGGCATGGCCCGCACCTACACGGCGGCGGCGTTCGTCAAACGCAACATGCCGATCGGCTTCCACGAGAAATTCCCGCTGGGGCAGGGCGGTTTATCGGACCAGGAAGCCGTGGACGTGGCGGCGTATTTCTCTGGTCAACCGCGCCCGGACTTCCCGGACAAGGTCAAGGACTGGCCGAACGGCGGTAAACCTGTCGATGCGCGTTACTAGTCCAACTGTTTGAGGCAGGCCTCGAGAATATCCAGGCCTTCCTCCAGCACCGCAGGCTCGATGGTCAGCGGTGCCAGCAGGCGGATGATATGCCGCGACTTGCCGCTGGGCATCAGCAACAAACCGGCGTCCCGCGCCAGGCCGAGCAACTGGGTCAGCTGTTTCGACGCGGGTGTGCCGTCGGCGTTGGCCAGTTCGATGCCGCGCATGGCGCCCACGCCGGTCAGACGGCCCAGGTAAGGAGTCAGGCCTTGCGCGCACCAGGTCTGATAACGGCTGACGATGGCTTCTTCCTGCTGTAAGCCCCAGGTTTTCAGGTGGTCATCGGTCATGGCATCGAGGGTCGCCAACGCTGCCGCGCACGCAATGGGGTTGCCGGAATAGGTGCCGCCCAGGCCACCTTTGGGCAGATTGTCCATCAACGCCTTGCGCCCTACGACGGCGCCCAACGGCACACCGCCGGCGATGCTTTTACCCAGCAGGATCAAGTCCGGCTCGATCCCCAGGCGCGAGAACGCAAAACGCTGGCCGGTACGGCCAAAGCCCGATTGGATTTCATCGACAATCAGCAAAATGTTGTTCTCGTCGCAAAAGCGCCGCAGCGCCTGGGCGAATTCGATGTCCAGCGCCAGGAACCCCCCTTCGCCCTGTACCGGCTCGATGATGAAACAGGCCACGTCGTTGACATCGATTTCCACGCTGAACAGGCGGTCCATGGCCTTCAGCGCCTCGGCGCAGGTCACGCCGTTATCGGCACTGGGGTAGGGCAGGTGATACACCGGGCCTGGTAGTACCCCGACCTTTTGTTTGTAGGGCGCGACTTTGCCATTGAGGTTGAGCGTGGCCAGGGTACGGCCGTGGAAGGCGCCGTCAAACGCTATCACTGCGGTGCGGCCGGTAGCGCCGCGTACGATCTTCAGCGCGTTTTCCGCCGCCTCCGCGCCGCTGTTGGTGAGCATGCCGCTGACCGGGTAGTCCACCGGCATAAATGCGGTAAGACGATCCATCAGCTCGATGTAGGGCGCGTGAGGGGCGGCATTGAACGCGTAGTGCGTCAGTTGGGTCGCCTGGTCGCGAATTGCCTCGACCACGCCGGGATGGCAATGACCGAGGTTGAGCACACCAATGCCTCCGACAAAATCGATATAGCGTTTACCCGAGGTGTCCCAGACCTCAGCGTTTTTACCGTGGCTGAGGCTGATGGGGTGAACAATGGAAATCGATTGGCTGATGGTTTCGCGGCTCATGAATCGGGGACTCGGCAGTGACGGGCTTGTTTTTATCTAAGCCGGGCACCCGCACTTGCCGCAAACGAAATAAAGTCGCCGGGTCATGACTGAAAGTCGGGATGTGTGCCGATGTACTCCACCATCCAGTTGAGGAAGGCTTTTACCTTCGGAATCTCGCCGGCATGTTCGGCATGGGCGATGAAGTGCGCGCCGCTGCTGGGCATCGCGTAGTCCCACGGAATCATCAGGCTACCCTGCGCCAGTTCATCCGCCACCAGATACTGCGGCACCAGCGCTACGCCATAGCCCGATTGTGCCGCGCGGATGCACATGTAGAACGTGTCGAAACGCGGGCCGTGGTAGCTGTTTTGCGAGTGCAGGCCCTGCTCCAGGAACCATTCGTGCCAGGCTTCCGGACGCGAGGTGCATTGCAGCAAGGTGTGTCGCGACGACGCATCGCTGCCTTCGGCGACGAATCCTGGCGCACACACCGGCACCACGGCCTCACGGAACAGCTCAATGCAGGTCGCCCCCGGCCATGAGCCTTGGCCGAAGAAAAACGCGATATCGGCCTTGGCCTGCAATACGTCGAAAGGCTCCAGCTCGTTGCGCACGTCCAGATGGATATTCGGATGTTTCGCCGCGAAATCCTTGAGCTTGGGCACCAGCCAGCGGTCACCGAAGGTGGGCTGGGTGGCGATGCGCAGCACTTCAGTCTCGCCGCCGTAGGTGAGGATGTAGCGGCTGGAGATGTCCACCTGAGTGAGGATCTTGTGCACCTCGGCCAGGTACAGCGAGCCCGCCGGCGACAGGTACAGGCGCTGACGCACCCGTTCGAAAAGATTGTGGCAAAGCATCTCTTCCAGCTGCGCCACCTGCTTGCTCACTGCACTCTGGGTCAGGTGCAGCTCTTCGGCGGCGCGAGTGAAGCTCAAATGGCGGGCGGCGGCTTCGAAGCATTGCAGGGCCGTCATCGAAGGGGTCAAGCGTTTTGAAATCATGCAGTTCATTCCAAATCGGAAGGAGCCTTTGCCTAAAGGTCGTTTGTGGCAGTGACGCAAAGCCGTTGATACTGCCCGGCAGCACTATAAACCGGCGCGGGCTGTGGGGCGCCGAATAATAAGGAATGACAGGGAGCGCCTTGCATGAACCCATTCAAAACCACCTTGGCTGCCATCGGCGCCACCGCCGTTTTTGGCTTGGCGAGCACTGCCCAGGCGGGCACGACCCTGGACGCCATCCAGAAAAAAGGTTTTATCCAGTGCGGCGTCAGTGACGGACTGCCGGGTTTCGGCGTACCGGACAGTAAGGGCAAGATGACCGGTATCGATGTGGACGTGTGCCACGCCGTGGCGGCTGCGGTATTCGGTGACGCATCAAAAGTGAAATTCACCCAGTTGACCGCCAAGGAGCGTTTCACCGCGCTGCAATCCGGTGAAATTGACCTGATCTCACGCAACACCACCTGGACCAGTTCCCGTGATTCGGGCATGGGCCTGGTGTTCACCGGCGTCACCTACTACGACGGCATTGGCTTCCTGGTAAACAACAAACTGGGCGTCACCGCTGCCAAGCAACTGGACGGCGCCACGGTGTGCATCCAGGCCGGCACCACCACCGAGTTGAATGTCTCGGACTACTTCCGCACCCATGGCATGAAGTACACGCCGATTACCTTCGACACCGCCGACGAAAGCGCCAAGGGCCTGGAAGCCGGGCGTTGCGACGTGCTGACCACCGATCAGTCGGGCCTGTACGCCCAGCGCATCAAGATGGCTCACCCGGACGAGTTCGTGGTGTTGCCGGAAGTGATCTCCAAGGAACCACTGGGTCCATTGGTGCGCAAGGGTGATGACGAGTGGTTCAGCATCGTCAAATGGACCCTGTTCGCGATGCTCAACGCCGAGGAAATGGGCATCACCTCGCAGAACGTCGAAGAGCAGGCCAAAACCACCAAGAATCCGGATGTCGCGCGGTTGCTGGGGACGGACGGCGAATACGGTAAGGACCTGAAGCTGCGCAAGGATTGGGTAGTGCAGATCGTCAAGCAGGTGGGTAACTACGGCGAAGTGTTTGAACGCAATATTGGCCAGGGCAGCGTGTTGAAGATCAAGCGCGGGCTCAACGCGCTGTGGAACAACGGCGGCATCCAGTACGCACCGCCGGTTCGCTGAGACGCTGGGGTGTTATTCGGACACCCCATCCTTCCCCGCCGCTTTGGCGCGATACAACGCCTGATCGGCGCGCGCTATCAACGCGGCGGGGGGCTCATCCGTTTGACGCTCGGCCACGCCCAGGCTCAGGGTGACCTTGAAGTCATCCCGGTGCGGGCTGTTCTTCAATTTCAGCCGCACACTCGCCGCCATTGTTTTTGCGATTTCCACCGAGGTTTTGGGCAGGATCAGCACAAACTCATCGCCACCCCAGCGAGCCAGCAGGTCACCTGGGCGAATACAGCTTTGCAGGCATTCAACCACCTGCACCAGCGTTTGATCGCCCACACCGTGACCGTATCGATCATTGATCGACTTGAAATCATCGATGTCCATGGCGATCAGTGCCAGCGGCAGGCGAAAGCGCTGGGAGCGGTCGCACTCTTCCAGCAACACTTTTTCCAGGCGGTAGCGATTGGCGACCAGAGTCAGGGCATCCCTTTCGGCCAGGGCGCGGTTTTCATCCAACTGCAGTTGCAACTGTTGATTGACCCGTGACAGCTCGCGGGTGCGTTCGGCCACCAGCGCTTCAAGGGATTGATTGCGCCGTTCCAACTGTTCGACGGAGCATTTCCTTAGATGAATATCGCGGTGGGCGCCCACCATGCGCGCCACCGAGCCATCCTCATTGCGCGCAATCACGTAGCCGCGGTCTTCGATCCACAGGTAGCTGTCATCTTTTTTGCGGCAACGGTACTCGGCCTGGTAGTGAGGGGCGCGACGGTGGATGTAGTCGTCGAACCGTTTCATCACCTTGGGGTAGTCATCCGGGTGGATCACGTTCTCCCAGGTGAATACGCTGTTCTCCAGTGCGTGGCGATGATAGCCAAGCATTTCGTACCAGCCGGGGTTGCGGTAGACGAACCCGGTATTGGCGTTCCAATCCCAGATCCCATCGCTGACCAGCTCCAGGACGGTGTGCAGCATGTCGGCGTTGAAGTGAGAGAAATCCTGCTTTAACGGATTGTTGTCGGAGGTCTCGTTCATCTGCGCATTTCCTTGCGTAGGCAGGCATCTGAAGCCCGCCATTGTTGTCGCCGATACTCCGTGGCTGAGGCTACTGTACAACGCGGGCTGGAGGCTTTGAATAGGGCAGATGTACGGCTTACGATCGATGGCTATAGGCTATTAATTTGGAGCCACCATCCTCGTCGGCACCTTCCCATCCGCGTTGTGCTGGTAAATCGCTTCTGGCTGGCCCTGATCATTGAAAAATACCTGGCCGATACCCGCCGAATTCCATAACCGTTCGCCTGCTTCGGCATGCTCGGGAATATGTGGCACCACCTGCATGGTGCGGCGGCGCGTGAACCAGTTGAGGGGCGAGCGGGGCGAGTAGAGCCAGCGGTTGAGGCGGTCGAACCACTCCAGTAATCGTGGTGGGAATTCGTTCTTGATACCGCTGCTGGTGATCTGCCAGATCCTGGGGCCAGCGTTGCGATGGCGGATCAGCACTTCGTAGACGAACGAGTAGTGCACGTCACCGGAGAGGATCACGTAGTTACCCGGCGTGCGCGAGTGGCGGAAGATATTGAGGATCACTTGGGCGGCGCCACGATGGGCCATCCAGTTTTCCGCATCGACGAGCAAGGGGTGGCCGCACCAGCTGAAGACCTTCTGCACCGTCTCGATCAGCTTGACGCCAAAGATCGGCGCGGGTGAGACGATGATGGCCGAGGGGTGGTCCAGAAGTTCCTGTTGCAGTTCGCTCAAGGCTTCCCAGTCCAGCAGGCCAGAAGGTTGCTTGAGCGTGAATTCGCTGCGCCAGCGGCGGGTGCGGGTGTCGAGCACTACCAAGGCAGGCGTGGTGGGCAGTACGTAGTGCCAGCGTTGAAATTCCAGCAGTGTTTCGAGCAGTTCATCCTGCGCGGTGGCGTCAAGATGGTTGGCTTGCGGTTGAGCAGTGAGCGCTTGGGTCTGGTTGATCAGTTCCCCAAACGCATCCGGTTGGTTGCCCCAACCTTGGCATAGCAGGTAGGCCAACAGGGCGTTGCCGATGATGCGCTTTGAAAAGGGGTGGCCGTAGGCGGTTTCTTCCCACTGGGCACTGAGGTTCCAGTCATCGGTGATGTCGTGATCATCAAAGATCATCAAGGTGGATAGGTGCGCAAAGACCCGCGCGACGCCTGGCAGGCCGTCGCGGAATCGCTCTATCTGGGTCTGTTCACGGGCGTAGCGCTGCTGTCGTTCTGCGTTCAGATGCGGAGGTTGAGGCGCGATCAGCGTCCAGGGCGTCGGCGACCACACCAGCAAATACATTGCGATGACTTCGGCGAAGGTCACCAGGTGGTTGTCGGCGGTGCTGCTGGTAAAGATTGGTTTTTTCACACCGCCAAAGAAGCGTTCGCGCAGGGTTTCGTTGCTGTCCAACGCCGGCAGCAGGTCGGCGCGATGGTAATAGCTGGCGCTATGTCCATAGAGGCTGGCGCTGTCATCTACCACAGCGCCCTCCAGGTATTCATCGAACAAGCCCAGGCGTGCAATCAATGCATGGATTGCCCGCAGCATCGGCCCAGCGACATCGTCGGCGTAGACTTGGTCGCCGCTCATCATCAACAGCGCTGGGCGGTCGGCAGGCGTTTGGGCATCGGCCAGCAGGCGATCGACACACAAAAGGCCCTCGTCGGCGCTGTGATGGGGTTTGCGGCATGAGCCGTGAACCAATTGATGGATGCGGCTGTGCAGCACAAAGCTCGGGAACTGGGCGTTGGCGTACAGCAGGTGCGGTGCCCAGTCGGCGATGCCGATGTTGTCGAACAGCAGGTCGTAGCTGATCTCCACGTCCAGGGGCAGTGCGTTGTCCAGTGTCACATCGATCAGGTGGATAAACGCATGGCGCCCCACGGGTACGACCTGACAGTGGTCAAGGGGGACCTCCAGGATTCGTGAGGGCAGATGGAGCCTCAGGGTCAATGCCAGTGCTTGACTCCCCACCAGCCACACCACCAGGCGCCGTGGTTCGAGGCGTCGCAGCAGTGGTCCAGCCAGTACGGCGGGCAGTGTGTGGGTGAGCGGCATGCAGGCAAGATTTCCAGACTGGATTGAACCCGCAAGATTAATCCAGTGAATGTCATGATTTTGTTAAGGGAGAGTACGAAGGGCCGTGCACTGCCCTTCGTCTAATGCGGTTTAAAGCAGATTGCCTCTACCGAGGCTGTCTAGCCCACCTCCGGTTTTACGGTGCCGATCATTGGCGGCCGTGCCTTCAGGATCAGCGGCGCTCTGTTGCGTATGTGTTGCTTCAATGCTGCGCTTCCTGCGCTGGGGCTCTGCATCATCCTGCTGCTGGGGAGGGTATTGAAAGCTGCCCACTGAGTGATTGATTGCGCTAAGCATGAATGTTTCCTTCTAGTGAGTAGAGGGTTACTTCGCCTGTTGGAGCGAAGTGAGGCCAAACTTATAGAGGACGAAACGGGTCAGCTATAAACGCGCTGCTGCAAGATATGACCAGGGGGTGGCTGGCGCTTTCAGAAGTCATCCGAGGCGCTGTTCGCGCAACTGTCTAGACCGGGAGAGGTAGCGCCTTGCTTGCCCTCCCGCACAAACGCCGCGCGATTGTCCGCCACCACATTACGCAACGCACTGTAATAATCCGGCAGTTTCTGCAGGCTGTCGGTGAGCGGCAACAATGATGCCCGTGTATCGACCGTACCGCCGACCAGGCTGAGAGTGCCCAGGGTCTGCACCGTGTCGCTGTCCCCCAGTGGCGAAACCAGGAAGCTCAAGACCTTGCCCGCAGCGTCCCGGCTGTTGCTGGTGCCCAGCAATGGCAACTCGACAATGGGGCCGTTACCCATGCCCCACACGCCGAATGTCTGGCCGAAGTCTGCTGTGTGGCGCGGGATGCCCAGGCTATCTGACACATCAAACAGCCCCACCACGCCTACCGTCGTGTTCACTGCGAAACGCCCCAGGGTATTGACCGAGCGTCGCGGGTTGCCTTGCAGCAGATCGTTGATAAACACCTTTGGCTCGCTGAAGTTGCTCGCGAAGTTATGCACACCCTGCTGGAAAAAATCCGGTAGGTAACGGTAACCGCGGGCTACGGGAGCGAGTGCGTAGTCGTCCATCGCACGGTTGAATGCAAACACCCCACGGTTGACCGGCTCCGCCGGGTCATACACCGGGTAGTTCACCTGTGCGCACTGCGTGGCGGGCGTTACGGGCGCCGGGCTCGCACAGCCCGTCAGGTAGGACACAGTCAGCAACAGCACGGCCTGGCGGGCCAGATGTTGGGGGTAGGTTAGCGAGCGCATGGGGGACGGTCTCCGCAAAAAGGAAGCCGATGCTGGCACTGCCGTCTTGCGCAAAGATGTCTGGTTTATTGCGCCGTTGACGCTTTATTGCACGGTTGAAATATATGACGAGCCGCGCCGAATGGTTTTAGATGGCACCTTGTCCCAGCCCAGTGAAGACCGTCGGTGAGCAACCTGTTGATCGTGGACGATGACCTTGAAGTCCTCGCCCTGCTGAAGAAATTTTTTCTGCAACACGGCTATGCGGTCGAGACCGTGGCCAGTGGCATCGAGTTGTGGGCGGCCATGGAGCGCCAGCCCGCCGACCTGATCATCCTCGACCTGATGCTCCCCGGCGACAACGGCCTGCTGCTGTGCCAGCGCCTGCGCCAGCAATACGCCACGCCAGTGATCATGCTCACTGCTATGGGTGAACTCAGTGACCGTGTGGTGGGCCTGGAAATGGGCGCCGATGATTACCTGAGCAAGCCCTTCGACGCGCGTGAATTGCTGGCCCGAGTGCGTGCGGTGTTGCGCCGGGCGGGGGAGAGCCGGCCGCCCTTGGGCGATGCCGCGCGCCCGCTGATCCGTTTTGCCGGCTGGCAACTGGACCTCACGCGCCGCGAATTGCGCTCGCCCGATCAGGTGATGATCCCATTGTCATCCGGCGAGTTCGACCTGCTGCTGGTGTTTGTCGAACACCCCCAACGGGTGCTCAGTCGCGAGCAATTGCTCAACCTGGCGCGTGGCCACAGTCATGATGCATTCGACCGCAGCATTGACGTGCAAGTGAGCCGCCTGCGCCGCAAGCTGGAATTCGATACCAAGCGCCCGGCGATGATTCGCACGGTGCGCAACGGTGGCTACCAATTCACCGCCAGTGTGACCCGCTCATGAGGCGCCCACGCGATACTGTGGCGCGCTGGATCGCCCTGACCATTCTGATTGCGATGTTGACTGCATTGGCGTTCAACGCTTTGTTTGTGCAAATGGCAGGTGTGTGGGCGCGACCACCGCTGACTGAAATTGGATTGTTGGAAAGGATCGCCGTGGTCGTGCGCGTGGTCGAGGCCTCCGACCCGTCGCAACGTTCACGTCTGGCCCAAGCGGTAGGTGACGAAGCGTTCAGGGTGACCTGGGCCGCGCAGCGCCAGGCATTGGGGTTACCCGTTCTGGCCGACCCTGATTTCCACTCGGGCGAGCAGGTGTTCAAGCACCTGCTCCAAGGGCCACCTCGTCCGATGGAGGCGTATGAGCCGTCTGACTGGCCCGGCGGCAACGGCCGCTATGCGCTACTGGTGCAATTGGCTGACCGCTCCTGGCTGATGTTCAGCGCGCCGTCGCGCAGTTGGGGTTTGGACGATGGTGCACGCAGCCTGATCGTGGTGTTGCTGGTGCTGATCTCGACCGCGCTGGTCACCCTGGTCGCGACCCGCCGCCTGGCCCGCCCTCTGCAGCACTTCACTCAGGGGGCGCGGCGCTTTGGTGCCGACTTTCGGGCACCGCCCATCGAGCCGGTCGGCCCGCATGAAATCCGCCAGGCGATCCTCGCCTTCAACAGCATGCAGGCGCAGTTGCGGCATTTCATCCAGGACCGCACCCAAATGCTCGCGGCCATTTCCCACGACTTGCGCGCGCCGTTGACCCGCCTGCGCCTGCGTGGTGAGTTCATCGAGGATGTTGATCAACAGCAAAAGCTGTTTCGCGATGTGGATGAAATGCAGGCCATGATCAACACCGCGCTGGAATTCTTCCGCGACGATGCCCGCCTGGAACAAGCCACCCAACTGGACCTCGCGGAATTGCTGCAAACCCTGATCGACGACTACCGCGACCAGGCCATTGACCTGACCTTTCGCGGCCCGCCGCGCCTGGTGTACTTCGGCCGACCGTTGGGCCTCAAGCGCGTGATGACCAACCTGATGGACAACGCGATTCATTACGGCACCGCGCCGGAGATCGAATTGCAGCAAAAAAATGGAGAGGTGGTGGTTCGCGTACTCGATCGCGGGCCAGGCATTCCCGTCGAGCATCGTGAGCAGGTGTTCCTGCCGTTCTATCGCCTTGAAGGGTCACGCAACAAAAGCACGGGCGGTGTCGGCTTGGGACTCTCTACCGCTCGGGCGATTGTGTTGGAACATGGCGGCACCTTGACCCTGGCCGAGCGCCAGGGTGGGGGGTTGGAGGCGGTGGTGGTGTTACCTGTTTAGCCCAAGGTCCGTCAGGTATGCGAGTCGTCAATCACCTTCGGCACCGTGAACCGGAACTCACTGCCGCGACCCACCTCACTCTCGGCAACGATCTTGCCGCCATGGGCCTGGACGATGCCTTGCGTGATGTACAGTCCCAGCCCGCTGCCGGTCGGGTTGTTTTCTGTTTGCGTCCAGTAGCGATCGAACACGTGAGGCAGTTGTTCCGGTGCAATACCTTCGCCGGAGTCGCGCACCGAGAACACGATTTCTTCGCCATTGCTCATGGCGCTGATACCGATATTGCCCTGGCGCGGGGTGAACTTGATGGCATTGCCGATCAGGTTCGACAGCACCTGAAACAGACGCTCCGGGTCGGCATTGATTTGCAGGCCCGGTTCGGCGTTGAACGACAGATCGATGCCTTTCTCCATCGCCAGGGGCGCCAGCAACGAGTAGGCCTCGTCGAAAATCTGGCTCACATCCAGGATCACTGGCCGCACCACGTAACGCCCGGCCTCGATTTTCGAGGTGTCGAGCAAGTCTTCCAGCAGCACATTCATGCGCCCGGCGGCCTGCTGCATGGTGTCGATGGCCGAGGAAATCCGTCGCGATGTGTGTGGGCCGTCAGAGCTGAAGGCCTTTTGCATCATGCCGCACAGCATGGAGATCACCGTCATCGGGTTGCGCAGGTCATGGGACACCACCGCCACCAGCTCGTCGCGGGCGCGCACGGCTTGTTGTTCGCGCAGCACCTGGCGCGCCAGGTCGTTTTCCAGGGCCGAGCGGCGCAGGTCATTGGCGGCAAAGTGGTCGCCATGGCTCCACTTGGTGGAGATGCCGGCCATCTCCACCTTCCAGATTTCAAACGAGGTGCGTGGGCGAAGGCGCAAGCCGGCGTCGGAGTTTTCCAGATCCAACGGTTTTTTCGGATCGCCGCTCCAGTTGATGTTCTCCTTCACTTCCGGGCGGAACCACAGCACGCCGTTATCCACAGGCTTGGGCAGGCTCATGGCCAGCACCCCACTGGCTACCTGCTGAAACTCGGCGGCCGGCGGGTACACCGACGACAGGTTATGGCTGGAGAACACTGGCTCGCCACCCTCTTGCAGCCACTTGTGCAAAGCACGGATCTGCGCCGGCTCCGGGCAGTTTCCGTAGCGGTGCAGTTGCTTGTCTTCGATGATCGCCACGCCGCCGGACAGGGTCAGGTCCATCAGCAACCGACCTTGCTGGGCCAGGCCGTCGAACACGTTTGCTTCCGAGCGCTTCATCGCCTGATCCAGTAAGGCCAGGGCCTCGACTTTCTCTTCACGCTGACGGCTCAGGTCCAGGGCTTCCATGGCGCTGATCTGCAACGACAACACCTGGCCGATGGTTTGGCAGGCCGTACGCAGGTCATTAGGCACCAGCAGCGGCTCACGGTTGCCGCAACTGATCAGGCCCCACAGCCTGTCGCCCTTCATCAATGAAATGCTCATGGACGACAACACGCCCATGTTCTGCATGTACTGGCAATGAATCGGCGACACGCTGCGCAGGGTGGCGAAGCTCAAGTCCAACGGCTGGCCGGTGTCCGGGCGCAGCTTGGGCAGCAGTGGCACGGGCTCGTAGGCCGCGTTCGGGATGATGCGTAGCCAATTGGTGCGATACAACTCGCGGGCTTGCTCCGGGATGTCGGACGCAGGGAAGAACAGCCCGTTGAACAGCTCCATGGACGGCGCCGACGCTTCGGCGATCACTTGGCCATGGCCTTCGTCTTCGAAGCGATAGATGAGTACCCGGTCGTACCCGGTCATGGCCTGGATTTCATTCACGCTGATTTCGTACAGCGCTTGCAGGGTTTTCGCCGACTGCAAGCGCTGCAGCATTTTGCCCAGGTCACTGGTGCGACCATTCAGCACCCGTGGGCGGAAATCCTTGAGCAGCGGTTCGAACTCCAGCACCAGCACATTTTGATGGCGGTGCAGCAGGCCTTCGAATTCCGCGCCGTTGAATGTGACATGCAAAGGGGGGGCATCGAAGAACGTATGGTTTTCGGCCATGACGGCAACCGCCTTGGCGTGCTCCGCGCCTACCAACGTGTGCAGTGGCTGGCCCAGCAGCGCCTCGGGGGCATGGCCAAACAAATTGGCGATGTTGGCGCTGACCTGGATGATGTTCAGGTCCGGCTCCGACAACGTCAGCAGCACACCGTGGGGCTGGATCGCTCCAGGAAAACGGATGGGCTCGTCGGCACAGTTGGCAAGCAGCTCTTCAAAATCTTCGGGTTTCATAGCAGTACCTCCTGGCTGTCGAGCCAATGCTCAAAGCAGCTGAATGTTGATCGGGCAGCGTCTACTGCGCGCTGCCTGGCTGGCGCGTCCAGTGGCTGGACGCCCAGGTAGTCGAGAAAATCTTTCCAGCGCCGACCGGTTTCGGCTCCGTACACATTGAGAAACGCACCACCGTTGTCGGCGTTTACGTTCAGGCGCTGAGTCATTTCCCGACGCAATACCTGGCCGCCCAGGGTCGCGCCTTCCAGTACATACAGAGCACCGAGGCAGGCGGCGGGGGTATCGAAGGTTGGTAGTTCAGTACAACAGGGGAGGGTGTTGATGGCCGGGGCATCCAGGTCCAAGGCATTGAGATCGCACACCAACGTGGGTGTTTTCACACGCAGCGCTGTGTCGAATCCATCGGGGATCAAGCCACTGTCATACAGGGCGGACTCCATCGGCTGATAAAACCCGTAATACGCCTCGAGCAAGCGCACGTACCAATCGGCATCCAGTCGTTCTGAGAAAAACGGCAGGCGCTTTTCCAGCGCCACATGCAGCAGGGCCGTGCCTGTGCGCAACGCTTCCAGCAATGAGGGCGCACCAGCGTCATGGGCCTGTGAATGCATTCAATGAGCTCGAACTGTGGGCCTCTCGGCCATGAATGACGCGTCGAAATGGGCGACGATTCTACACACCTCAAAGCCTTCATCTGTACGCACAAGGCGAAAAGGCTGACCAGCGGATCAGAAAAGTCGCTCCTTGCCTCATGAATGACCGCAGCGCTTGTCGCGAAGTTCGGTTTAAGTGATGTCGTGACGCCATTAATGCATGGACAACCCCTGTTGGGTCAGGGCAGTTTTCACGCATTCAATCAGGTGTTCGCTGCTCCACGGCTTGGGCAGAAAGCGCACGGATCCCCCCAACTGAGCCGCCAGCCTGGTGTTACCCGACGTCAGCACCACCGGCACGCTCGGCCAACGATGGGCGACTACCCGGCTCAAGTCATAACCATTGAGCAACCCCGGCATCTGGATATCACTGACAATCAAGTCCACCGGGTCATCGCCCCGTTCCAGGTAAATCATCCCTTCATCCGCCGAAGGAAACGACGTCACCAGCGCGCCGAAATCCTCCAGTACATCCACCATCAATGATCGAATAATCTCGTCGTCTTCCAGCACTAAAATCGATGGCTGAGCCATGATCCTTACTCCACCATCAGGGTTCATAGAGGTGGAGTAGAACACGTCTATATAGGTTCGATTGGATATCTATGGGGCGATGGATGGTCGTTTTAGAGGCACTATCCGGTAAAGTGTGGGGCTCGCTTCTACGTGCTCAAGGATTGACATGTTTATCCGTAACCCTATGGTTCCAGAACTGATCGTTACCACCCTCAGTGCCAGTCTGGATTTCTGGGTGCACCAGTTGGGTTTCACCCTGGCTTACCAGCGCGTTGAGGAAGGCTTTGCATACCTCGACCTCAATGGCGCGCAAATCATGCTGGAGCAATACGACCCCAACGCCGGGCAGTGGTTGACCGCACCTTTGGATCGACCTTTCGGACGAGGTATCAACCTGCAGATCGACGTACCCGTCGTCGCGCCGATTTTGCAACGTTTGGCCCGTGTTGACTGGCCGCTATTCAAGGATGTTGAGCAAGCCTGGTACCGCGCGGGCGATGTAGAGGCCGGGCAGCGCCAGTTCATTGTGCAAGACCCGGACGGTTACCTGGTACGCCTGGTTGAACGGCTGGGGGAAAGGCCTTTAGTACCGGCATAATTGCCTCGACCTTTGTCGCCGCAACGCTTGAAATGGAGTCCCCATGAAGTACCGCGCTTTGATGACCCTCGCCCTGATCCTCACCACAAGCCCTGCCTTCGCAGCCGGCGACGCCGAGGCCGGCGGCAAGCTCTTCACCAAGACCTGCGGCGGTTGCCACAGCATCGGTGAAGGTGCGCGAGGTGGGTTCGGGCCAGAACTCAACGGCATCATCGGCCGACCCGCCGGGACCACCACGGACTACCAGTATTCCGACGCGATGAAAAACTCCGGCGTGGTCTGGACCCGGGACAAACTCGCTGCCTACATCGAGGCACCGAAGAAGGTGGTGAGTGGCACGCGGATGATCTTCTGGGGCATCAGTGATCAGGAGAAAATCGAGAACATTCTGGCGTACCTGGAAACGTTCCAGCCTAAGTGATCACTCGCGCACGTTTCTGAACGTCGAGGCAACGCCAATGGCGCGCAGTGGGTGTTTAGCGAGTCGGCATAGTGGGGGAACAATCCGTTTAAACACGGGTCCAGTTATTACTCACTCTCACCCCGATAAGGACATCCCCCGTGAAGCGAATCGCGCTGCTCTCCATCGCCCTGGCCCTGGGCGCCTGCCAATCCAACCAACGCGACTCGTCGCCCAGCCTGCTCAAGGACGGCATTCAACTGCGCCAGAAAACCGTGGACGTGGATGCGGAGCACGCCAAGGTCATCATGAAGGCCACCGGCGGCACGAACCCCGTCGAATTCGCCATCCGCCGCGAAGGCGACCCCGACCAACGCCTGGAAACCCTCGGCACTGTGATGGATACCGGCGAAGGCAAGGTCTTCAACTGGATTGCCAAGGTCAACCAGACGGTGGCGAGTGTGGGGTTCAAGCGGTTTCCACAATTGGAGATACAGGCGGATCCTGGCAAGAAACTCACCGTGTCCAGCTCGGCGAGAAGCCAGGGCAATGGCACTTACTATAGCTGCGGGCCGGTGATGAGCACGTTCAGCCCGGAGAAGGCCAAGGTGTATTTGGTGGAGTACCAGTTCCGGCTCAACCGTGCGGCGTGTGCGCTGCAGGTGTTTGATATTACGGATCCGGGGAATCGAGTGTTGATTGGGGGCGCGGGGAGTGAGGTGAAGGAGGGGTGATAGTGGGCGTTGACCTCCGTTTGCGTGGTAAAGGCTGGGCGAATACCACACCGTTAAAGGTGTGGGTGTAGCCATCGCAAACGGGGTTCATCTGCTCGGGCGTCAGCTGTGGATTGACCTTTTGTAGCAGGCCGGCTTCGTCGACCCACAAGCCGCTGTAGTAGCTATTTTCATCCGTTGCCACGTAGTCCTGCTTGTCGCTTTCATGTTGCGCAACCATCCAGAACACCGGCTCCGGGCGATTCAGGCGGGCGTTGGCTTCGCTGAAAACCTGATCCCAGGGGTGACCGACTTTGGATAGGAGGAAGCGAAATAGCGGGGTGTAATCAAAGCCGTGTTGATGGTGGCTGTGCATCGAGCCTCGGGTTGATAGTGCGCGCTGTGCCTTTTTGCTGTGGCGTTCGTACCGGTAAGCGCTGCAACTCCCGTGGCGTACGCCATGGGTTCGGGTGTTGACTGAGCGGTAGAGGAGGGGCTTTTGCAGTACAGGTCTCATTGCATCAAAACTCCTTGTTAGGTTGCTTGGGAGGTGGTGGCCAGGCGCCTTGGTAGCGGAAGGAGATTTGATAGTCGAAGTGGTCGGGTTCAATCATGTGTTGGAAGTACGGTTGAATAATCGCTAGCCACTTAGGCAATACGTTGAATACATCTGCATATATCGCAGTTTCTTCAGCTAAACCCAACGCTTCAAAAACGCCGTCTGAATCTTCGATGTCCGCTGAGTACTCATGCTCTTTCAAGTCATTGCTGTGCTTTTCGTACCATCGTAATTTGATTTTCATCACCATTTTCCGAGTTCCTCGTTATCTGTAGATTCGACGTTTCGGGTCCGCCGGGCCTCGACGTTCGGCGGTGTAAGGGTCAAACGCGCCAAAAGTACAGGTCTCATTGCATCAAAACTCCTTGTTAGGTTGCTTGGGAGGTGGTGGCCAAGCGCCTTGGTAGCGAAAGGAAATTTGATAGTCGAAAAAGCGAGGTTCTATAACATGCCGGAAATGTGGCTGGAGTATCGCTATCCAGCTTGGGAGAACATCGAATCCTCCGGCATAGATTTGAGGTTCATCATGCAGGTCCAGTGCTTTAAGGATGCCATCGTCCTCGTCAAGGTTTGCGGAGTATTCGTCCGCCTCTAAGTTTTCGGTTTGTTTATCAAACCATTCCAGTCTTACCTTCATCACCATGATTGACTCTCCGTTTATTTTCTAATGCGTCGTTCATCTTTCGCCGGTCCTCGACGTTCACCGGTATAGGGGTCAAATGAACCTAGGTGTTTCACATCGCTGTATCGGTAAACTTCCAATTCACCTTTTTCTGAGTCCCACTCAAAAAACCGTCGCCCTTTGGCGTCCTTCCAACGCTCGCGAAGCCCGCTACCATCCTTTTTTGAGGACTTCCTCTTTTGCTTTATTAAACCGGGGAAGCCAGTAAGGTCCTCCGTCCTTGGCGCTGCAAAGTAATCATGATCCGCATTTCTTAGGCCCTTGCGTTGCTCATTCACTACTACATACAGTGGCCGAACCCCCGACTCCACCGGGAACACCAGAATAAAATCCCGATACTCCGGCGGGTAAATCGGGTTCACCAGAATCTGCGCCGCCTTCTCCGTCGGCGGATAAATCCAGATCACCGGCGCTTGCGGCGCAGCCTCCAAAGCCGGAATACCTAACGTGTCGCCTGGATCAACGGCAGGTGTCCAGATCAGCTCCACACCCTCACCCAGCTCCGCCACAAACTGATCGCCACGGTCTTGGAACTGCACCACATCGATCATCTGCCAGTCAGGGTTGTTGCCTGTGTAAAACCCATACCCCTTAAGCGTGCCGTCCTCCCTTTGCTCGACATGCAACCGCATCTGCGAACGCGCCCGCTGCATCGAGCGCAATTGCGCTTCGCTGTAGAGCGCGCTATCGCCCAATTCCGACGGCCAAGCCAGCGCCACCAAACCTATCAACAATCCACCAGCAGCGGACACAACGGCAGTGGTCGCCGACTCCAGGACCGCCGAACGCAATGCCAATTGCCCCAACCCAGCAGGCAAAGCGCTACCACTGATCTTGCGTAAGGCAACCGTCCCCCGGCTGTCCACTTCACGCCCACCCAACAGGCTTAAATGGCTTTACTCCTTGATCAGCTCCAGCGGGACATAACCGGCGGGGTTGAAGTAATGAGTGATGCCGTCAGGCAGTTGGCAGGGCTTGATAAAGACGCAGCCGGGAGGTTTGGCTATCGCGGGTGGCGGGGCAGGGGATGCCTCGAAGTAATCAACAGACGGCGAATACGGCGCACGCGATGGCTGCGGGGGCAGGATCCGTCGCTTGCTTAACTCTTCTTCTGTGGGTGGGTAAAAGCGTTCTGACATGTCGGCTCACTTCCTTGTGGGAGGGAGTGAGCGTACGAGGGGTAGTTAAAACCTTATGTCGGCATCAATCGGTGATTGATGTGGGAAAAGTGGACTGACGGTTGGGTGGAGGCGTCTGTTTCTGCAGGTTGATCAGGTCAGCAGGTGCTTGGAAATCAATCGTGAAATTTCGACGATCGAGGTCCTCCCAGTAAATTCGAATTTCACCTTGCCCAGCGAAGAAAAGTAAATCTCCAGTTCCGAATCCAGATCAAACGTCCCGGACGTCTCCACCGAATACGCGACGATGTTCTTGTACGGCAGCGACGTGAAGTCCTTCTTGCTACCGGTAATCCCCTGCACATTCACCGCGATAATCCGCTGGTTGGTAAATACCACCCCATCACGCATGGCCTTGTACGCATCCACCACTTTTTCACCGTCCAGCAGCAGGTCGGCGACGCGTTCGGCGTATTCGTTGTTTTGCTTGAGTTTGAAGAAACCTTTGTTGTTGAAATCGATCATGGGCCTGCCTCTTGGGTGTATGCCGTTTTGCTCGCGGATCTGTATCTAACGCGGGCATTTTGAACGCCCTACCATGGCGGCCAACCTTACAACCTTGGCCAGATGTTTCAAAAACGGAGCCCCATCATGCCTGAACTCTCCAACTGGCTGGCCTATGCGCTGATTTCACTCGGCATGGTGCTCACCCCCGGCCCGAATATGATCTACCTCATTTCCCGCTCGATCTGCCAAGGGCGCAAGGCCGGATTGATCTCACTGGGCGGCGTGGCGTTGGGGTTTCTGGTTTATATGCTGTGTGCTGCGCTGGGGATCACGGCGTTGGTGATGGCGGTGCCGTTTGCCTACGACGCGCTGCGCTTCGGCGGGGCGATGTACCTGGCGTATATGGCTTGGCAGGCGATTCGGCCGGGTGGGCGTTCACCCTTTCAGGTGCGGGACCTGCCCAAGGACAGCCCGCGCAAGCTGTTCACCATGGGCCTGGTCACCAACCTGCTGAACCCCAAGGTGGCGGTAATGTATTTGTCATTGCTGCCCCAATTCATCGACCCGAACGGTCATGGCAGTGTGCTGGCGCAATCGTTGGTGTTGGGTTTTACGCAGATTTTTATCAGCGTGAGCGTCAATGCGGTGATTGCCTCCATGGCGGGCTCCATCGCGGTGTTTTTCGTCACCCGACCGGGGTGGCAGGTGGTGCAGCGTTGGTTGATGGGGTCGGTGTTGATGGGGTTGGCGGTGCGGATGGCGGTGGAAGGGCGGCGGTAAGTTGTTCTTTATAGGATGGCTTTCAGATAGTCCTTGAGTGCGCTGAGCGGGGCATTGAGTTCATTCAGTGTCGACGCTTGGCGCACATCCACCGCCAGCCGTTGCAGTTCGCGACCCAGCACAGTATCGGCGCCGCCCAGGGAGTCGAGCGCCAACTTCAGGCATTCATTGAGCTTCAACTGAATCCCAGCCAAATCCCCCTGCCGCATCAACAACCCAAACACTTCGCGGTCATACCTCTCCATCACCGGGTCATCCCGCAAAACCGGGCTGCTGTCGTCCGTCTCCTGCACCAGCTTCAGTGCAAAGAGCGCAGCCGCTTCCAGCGTCAATTCCATGGTCTCGGTTCCTCGGCGTTTTTGGGGATAGTAGGGGAGGGCGATGATCCCTGTTCTGTGGCGGAAAAAAAAGACCTGGGGCTACTACTATGGGTATGCAGGCAACTGGAATGCTTATGGCGCGCCGCGGAACTTCATGACGCGTTTCAAGCACACCTTCTGACCGTGCTGCCCGGAGATGTTGTACAGCCCTTGGACATTTTCAGAGTGGCAACCTGAGCTCTTCGGTAAGGAAAAATAATTTCTATGCTGGGGTTGACCACGAATTTTAAAGCTGTATTATTCGCCTCCCGCTGACGAGATATCGGAAGCGCAAGTGGTTGAAGTTGTTGAAGAAATCTTCGAAAGCTTCTGAAAATAATCACTTGACAGCAAATGAGGCTGCTGTAGAATGCGCGCCTCGGTTGAGG
>NZ_JBBGYS010000037.1:0-75668 GCF_037479595.1 Pseudomonas sp. MYb541
TTTTGCTTACTTTTGACTGGGCCGGCATTCCGGCTCTTCAAAAGTGAGCCGCCGTAAGGGCGGAACCAATACCAGCCATCACCTAAATAACGGATATGCCCCCAATCAAACCCACAACTCAACCCCGCCCATTCCCAATCTGCCAAACAAACGGCGGCTCCACCCCATTAACCACCCAATCCCCCACAATCCGAGCCTTATAAATCACCGGATTATGCGACGACACCGTCCGCGCATTCCGCCAATGCCGATCCAGCGCCTTACCCTGCCGCACATCCGAAGCCCCCAGTGCATTAAACAACTCACTGGTAGCCCGCTGAATCAACCCCGACACCACCACCTGCGCCGTAGCCGACTCAATCTCTGCAGCCACATTGGCTATACGCTCAGCATCATCATCCCCCCCAAACCGCGCCAAATACGCCCGTTGCGCCGGCAGCGTCGCCCTCAGCGCACTCGCCTCAGCGGCATACACCAGCGCCGCCACTTCCCCGACCACCTGTTGAACCTGCGCATCCTGGCTCACATGCGCCGCATTGCCATGACTGTAGATGCGCTTACGGCTGCGCACCTGATGCGCCACATCGCGCAAGGCCGCACGCCCAATCCCCGCCAAACTGGCGAGCAACACCAACTGATAGAACGCCGTCTGGTATTTAAACCGGCTGGCAAAGTCGATGACGTTTTCCGCATCCACCACCGCATCGGTAAAGCGCGACGTGCCGCTGCCGGTAGTGCGCTGGCCAAAGCCGTCCCAGTCATCGCTGTGCACCACCCCAGGCTGACGGGCGCGGGTGGCGGCGATCACATCACCACCGGTGTCGCTGCGCTGGGCATACACATCAATCCAGTCCGCAAAGATGCTGCCAGTGCTGTAGAACTTCTCTCCGTTGAGCTTCCAGCCATCGCCGTCAGGGCTGACCTGGGTGACCACATCGCCGATCGCCACGTTGCCAATCTCGGTCCAGGCGCAGCCGACGATATCGCCGTCCACGAACCGCTTGAACCACAGATCCCGGCCGGCACTGGGCGGGGCGTTCAGACGATCTTCAGCAAATGCAAAGTGCCCGCGCAGGGCCTGGGGTACGTTGGAATCGGATTCGGCCAATTCGATCAGCAGTTCAAACAGCTGCGGCAGGGAAGCACCGCCGCCGCCATATTCCACCGGCACGCGTACTGCGCCAAAGCCTGCTTCCTTGAGCCACTGGATCGGTTCATGGGGCAGGGTGCGGGACTGTTCGCGGTCTACAGCGCCGTCGGCGATGCGCTGGAAGATCGGGCGGAAGCGCGCGGCCAAGGTCGAATAGTCGACGCCAGTGGACAGCGGGTTGATGACGTGTTGTTCGGTCATGGGCAAGGTTCCTGGGCAGTGATCAATGCAGCGGAGAGTGCATACTCCGTGCCGGGTATCGGCGCCCGTATTTACGGGCCAAAGCGCTCAACCACTGTTGCCCTGGCAACAGCTGATCGACAAACCCGTACACTCTGCGACATCGACGCCGGCACGCAGTATTGCGTGCAACGCCCCTGGCCCGGGCGTTTTCCCGGCCTGGCACGCTTGCTGCTCAAGCCCTGGGTACATCCCCTTTGTGCGAGGAAACGCGAGATGAGTCAGCAAGCCGTGAAATTTGCCTACTGGGTGCCCAACGTCAGTGGTGGGTTGGTGGTCAGTAAGATCGAACAACGCACCCACTGGGGCATCGACTACAACCGCAAACTGGCGCAACTGGCGGAAGCCGCCGGCTTCGAATACGGCCTCACCCAGATCCGCTTCACCGCGGGCTACGGTGCCGAAAACCAGCATGAGTCCGTGGCATTCAGCCATGCGCTGCTGGCCGCGACCACCACGCTCAAGGTGATCGCCGCGATCCTGCCAGGCCCCTGGCAACCGGCGTTGGCGGCCAAGCAACTGGCGACTATCGACCAGCTCACCAACGGCCGTATCGCAGTGAATATCGTCAGCGGCTGGTTCAAGGGCGAGTTCCAGGCCATCGGCGAACACTGGCTGGAGCACGATGAGCGTTATCGCCGTTCCGAAGAGTTCATCCGCGCCCTCAAAGGCATCTGGACCCAGGATGAGTTCACCTTCAAGGGCGACTTCTACCGCTTCAACAACTACACCCTCAAGCCCAAGCCACTGGGCCAACCGGAGGTGTTCCAGGGCGGCAGCTCACGGGCCGCGCGGGACATGGCGGCGCGGGTGTCGGACTGGTACTTCACCAACGGCAACACCCCTGAAGGCATCAAAGCCCAGGTCGATGACATTCGCGCGAAAGCGGCGGCGAACAACCATTCGGTCAAAGTCGGCGTCAACGCCTTCGTGATCGCCCGCGACACCGAGGAAGAAGCCCGCGCCGTGCTCGCAGAGATCATCGACAAGGCCGACCCGGAGGCGGTGAATGCCTTTGGCGATGCAGCGAAGCAAGCGGGCAAGGCATCGCCGGAAGGCGAGGGCAACTGGGCCAAGTCCAGCTTTGAAGACCTGGTGCAGTACAACGATGGCTTCAAGACCAACCTGATCGGCACGCCCCAACAGATTGCCGAGCGCATCGTCGCGCTCAAGGCGGTGGGGGTGGACCTGGTGCTGGCGGGGTTCCTGCACTTCCAGGAAGAAGTCGAGTACTTCGGCAAGCGTGTGTTGCCACTGGTGCGCGAGCTGGAAGCCAAGGCGGCGATCAAGCAGGTGGCGTGAGCAGTTTTTTTTCCAGGCGCAGCGCTGCTGTGTGGTCTTCGTAATAGGCGTCGATCAGGGCAAAGCGCCGATAACCGTTGCGCTCATAAAGGCTGAGAGCGCCGGGGTTGTCGGTGCGTACTTCCAGGCGTAGGCGCGTGCAACCCTGCGCCACGGCGATAGCTTCAACGCGGCTCAGCAACTGTTTGCCCAGCCCCGTGCCACGCGCAGGTTCGGTAATGGCGATGGAATACAGGCGCGCCAACGAGGTGCCACGGCGCAACAGCACCAGCGCATAACCGAGCAATTGCCTGTCATTGTCCGCCACCAGCAACTGGCCATGGGCGCGGCTGACCATCCACTGGAAACTGCGCCGTGACAGCCTGTCGGTGGTGAAGCAGTGCTGTTCCAAGGCCAGTAATTCAGGCACATCCAAGAGGGTTGCAACGCGAAAGCAAAGAGCCATATGACCGCCGTAAAAGTTGCGTAACGAAACGGGACTTCTCTAAAAGATCGTGCTTAATAGAAAAGGTCGAGTTCTCAAAAGCGGATCAAATATTATGTCGGCGGTACAAGGTCATTGGCGTGAAGTATCCGAGCAAACCGTCGCGGCGACAATAACTAATAAAAGTTATTTTTCCGCACCACCGAAAGCTAGCAGTCAAGTTGTGATCATTGTCGAGCGCAAGGAAGATTGGGCCTCCTACTTCCCCAGCGAAGACATCGTCACCGCCCAGGAATACCTGGAACAGACCCGTGAAAACGAGAGTGGCAAGCGCGTACAGGTGATCAACCTGTGCCGCAGCTACAAGTACCTGGGGCATGGTTATTACTGCTCGCTGCTGGCCGAAGCCCGCGGGCACAAGGTGATTCCGTCGGTGCGCACCATCAGCGAACTGACGAAGAAGTCGCTGTACGGCCTGGCCTTGGACGACCTGGATAAAACCCTCGATAAAGCCTTGAGCCATCATCTCTACAGCAATACCGAAGGCTTTACCCTGACACTTTACTTTGGCCGGACCAATATAGAGCCGTTGCAGGACTTGGCTCGTCAGTTGTTTGAAGCCTTTCCATGTCCGATCTTGTTAGTTGATTTTAAAAAGAATAACGGTTGGCATATTGAAGGCGTTAAATCGGGCGTGCTGCACAAGTTGCGCGACGATCAGGAAGATCAATTCGCCCACGCGCTGGATAACTTCAGCCGCAAGATCTGGCGCCAGCCGCGTTCACGTCGCCTGGCCCGTTATGACCTGGCCATCCTGCACGACCCTCAAGAGCAATTGCCGCCTTCCAATGCCAAGGCCCTGGATAATTTCATCCGCGTTGGCAAGGGCCTGGGCATCGATGTGGAGCTGATCGAGCGCAAGGACTATTCGCGCCTGGCCGAATACGACGCCTTGCTGATCCGCGAGACCACCAGCGTCGACAACCACACCTACCGCTTCGCCAAGAAAGCCGAAAGCGAAGGCCTGGTGGTGATGGACGACCCGGCGTCAATCCTGCGCTGCACCAACAAGGTCTACCTCACCGACCTGCTCAACAGTCACCAACTGGGCATGCCCGCCACCGAAATCCTCTACAAGGAGCGACCGGAAGACTTCGAACGGGTCGGCGAGCGCCTGGGGTTTCCGCTGGTGCTGAAGATCCCCGACGGCTGTTTCTCCCGCGGCGTGATCAAGGTAGAAAGCCAGGAAGCCTTGCTCAAGGCCACTGCCGAGTTGTTCGAACATTCGGTGCTGTTGCTGGCCCAGGAGTTCTTCTACACCGAGTACGACTGGCGCATCGGCATCCTTAATCGCAAGCCGATCTTTGCCTGCCAGTATTTCATGTCCAAGGGCCACTGGCAGATCTACAACCACAAGGCCATCGGCCAGGACATCAACGGTGAATGCCGTACCCTGGCGGTCCATGAAGCGCCCAAGGCGGTGGTGGAGCTGGCCGTGAAGACCGCCAACCTGATCGGCGATGGCCTCTACGGCGTCGACCTCAAGCAGTCCGGCGACAAGGTGGTGGTGATCGAAGTCAACGACAACCCCAACCTGGACGCAGGTATCGAAGATGCCTATTTGCAGGACGATCTGTATGGGCTGGTGCTGGAGGAGTTTGTGCGGCGCCTGGAGTTGAAGCGTCAGGGCCAGGTCTGGTGACCCGGCGATGATCCAGCGTTTTCAACTGACCGATGGCAAGTTGCACAGTGGGGAAAGTGATGACGCCCCGATTCAGTTGTTCAACAATCCTGACCTTGCCGAGCGCGAGTGGCTGCGCGACCACCACAAGCTCGACGAGCACGCCCTGGCCTCGGCGCTGGACCCCGATGAGGTCTCGCGCATCGAGTTTCACCCGGACAATCTGTTCCTGATCTGGAAACGCCCGGAAAACTACTCCGGTGGCGGCAGCCTGGTGTTCGAGGTGTCGTCCTGCGGCCTGCTGTTTTCGCCTGGCCGCCTGCTGGTGATCGCCACCGACGAAACCCCGCTGACCGGCCTCGGCAAGCGCCGCCCGTTGCACACGCCGCTGGATGTATTGCTCGACTTGTTGCTCAACAACATTCACCACTACCTGGGCCACCTCAAGGTGATCAAGCTGGTCGCACGGGAATTGCAGCAGCAGTTCAATGCGTCCATGAGCAACCACCACCTGATGCAGATGTTCAGCCTCAGCGAAAGCCTGATCTATTACATCAACGCGCTGCACAGCAACGGCGCGGTGCTGTCGCGGCTGCGCAATCATGCAGAAAAGGAACACTTCAGTGCGCAAATACTCGCGCTGATCGACGACCTGATCATCGAGAACCACCAGTGCTACAAACAGGCGGAGATCTATTCCAACGTGTTCTCCGGGCTGATCGACGCTCGCGGTAACCTGATGAACAACAGCATGAACAACCTGTTGCGCAAGCTCACCTTGATCAACGTGGTGTTCCTGCCGCTGAACCTGATTGCGAGCATCGGTGGCATGTCGGAGTTCAGCATGATGACGGCGGGGACGCCGTGGTGGGTGTCGTATCCGTTGTTTCTGGCGGCGATGGGGCTCGGAGGAGGGCTGATGGTGTTAGGGCTCAAGCGTATAGCCGGCGGCTCGAATGTCGTGTGAACACGGATCGCCTGTGGGAGCGGGCTTGCTCGCGAATACGGAGTGTCAGACAGACATTAATCAACTGACCCACCGCATTCGCGAGCAAGCCCGCTCCCACAGGGGTTGTGTCGTTCAGGAGGGGGGCTGCAGGGTCAGGACCTCGAACCCATCCGCCGTCACCGCCACGGTATGTTCCCACTGCGCCGACAGGCTGTTGTCCTTGGTGACCACCGTCCAGCCATCCTTGAGGCTGCGTACTTTCGAGCTGCCCTGGTTGAGCATCGGCTCCACGGTAAACACCATGCCTTCACGCAGTTCCAACCCGGTGCCGGGACGGCCAAAGTGCAGGACCTGTGGTTCTTCATGCATCTGCCGGCCAATGCCGTGGCCGCAATACTCGCGGACCACGCTGTAGCCGTTGGCTTGCGCATGGCTCTGGATTGCGTGGCCAATATCGCCCAGGCGCGCGCCGGGCTTGACCTGGCGGATACCGGCCCACATCGCTTCGAAGGTCTTCTCGACCAGGCGCTGGGCCTTGGGCGTAACGCTGCCGATCATGTACATCTTGCTGGAGTCGGCAATGAAGCCACCTTTTTCCAGGGTGATGTCGATGTTGATGATGTCGCCGTCCTTGAGGATGTCCTTGGCGCTGGGCATGCCATGGCACACCACTTCGTTGATCGAGGTGTTGATGGAGAAGGGGTAGTCGTATTGGCCCAGGCTGGCGGGGCGGGCCTTGAGGTCGTTGCGGATGAAGGCTTCGACGGCGGCGTCCAGCTCCAGGGTGGAGCGGCCAACGCCGACAAACCCGTCGAGCATGGTAAACACCTGGGCCAGCAGGCGCCCGGATTCACGCATCACGGCCAGTTGGGCGGCAGTCTTGATCATCAACTGCGCCCCCGGATCAGGTCGGGCTTGTCCAGCAACAGTTTGTTGATCAACTCGTTGTAGGGCAGTTGCGGGTTGAGCTCGGCGAGCAGGCCGATCTTGATCCAGAATTCGGCCTGGGCGTTGATGGAACGGTCCATCGCAGCGCTGGCCAGGCGCAGTTGTTCGTGCAGTTGGTCGGTGATCTTGACGATGCCCATGGGGTTCACTGTGCTGGGTTGATATACGAAGCGTATACGTTTCGTATGCTATGAGTAAACCTTTTGTTGACTTGTCCGGCCGCGGACGGTTAATTTCGCGGCATGACCTTTCAAACCTTTCGCAGCCAGCCAAGCATTATTACCGCCATTCCTCATTTGGCGGGATAGCGCACGGCTGTACCCAAACCCGCCCTAGAGGCGGGTTTTGTTTTTCCGTCTCCTGGGCCTTGAACAAAAAGCCAGGAAACACCTATGAGCACCTGCACCGCCGACTCGGCACTCCTTGAGCATTACGTAAAAAAGATCCTCGCCGCGCCGGTCTACGACCTGGCAGTGCGCACGCCGTTGCAACCCGCACCCGCATTGTCAGCGTTGCTGGGCAACCAGGTGCTGCTCAAGCGCGAAGACTTGCAGCCAACGTTTTCCTTCAAGATCCGGGGCGCCTACAACAAACTGGTGCAGTTGAGCGACGAGCAAAAGGCGCGCGGCGTGGTCACCGCATCGGCCGGCAACCATGCCCAGGGCGTGGCGCTGGCAGCAAGGGAGTTGGGGATCCAGGCGCGGATCGTCATGCCCAGCACCACGCCGGAGTTGAAGGTACTGGGCGTGCGTTCCCGTGGCGCTGAAGCGGTCCTGCATGGCGAGAGCTTCCCCTTTGCCCTGACCCACGCGCTGCAACTGGCTGAGTCATCCGGTTGCACCTTTGTCTCGCCCTTCGACGACCCGGATGTGATCGCCGGTCAGGGCACTGTAGCCATGGAAATTCTGCGCCAGCAACAGGGCCCGTTGGATGCGATCTTCGTACCGGTAGGCGGTGGTGGGCTGATTGCCGGGGTTGCCGCCTACGTCAAATACCTACGGCCCGAGGTGCGCATCATCGGCGTCGAGCCCGAGGGTTCAAGCTGTCTGTTGGCGGCGCTGCGTGCCGGCGAAAGGGTGGTGCTGCCCAGTGTCGACGGGTTCGCCGACGGCACGGCGGTAGCGCAGGTAGGGGCCTACGGGTTTGAAATCTGCCGGGATTGGGTGGATGACGTTATCACGGTCAGCAACGACGAACTGTGCAGCGCCATCAAGCTGATCTACGACGACACGCGCTCAATCACCGAGCCTTCTGGCGCGTTGGCAGTGGCGGGCGTGCGCAAGTACGTCGCCCATCATGGCCTGCGCAAACAGACCTTGGTGGCGATCAATTCCGGAGCGAACATCAACTTCGATAGTTTGCGACATGTTGCCGAAAGGGTCGCCGCACAGGCCTGTAATGAATTTTGAGTCCAGAGTTAAACGTTTAATCGCTGCGGTTCGACGAAGATTCAAACCGCACACTTTTACTTATATATCCCGGCATGTGGCTTATGAGGAAAAGTTACAACGAAGGCCGATTTTGCCGAGTAGGCTTGGGTGTTACAAGCGTCTTCCAGGGTCGGCAAGGCGCGGCGGGCATGAGCTCGTCGGATACACAACAATCTGTTGGCAGTCTCAGAAAAGGAGAGGTTGACCATGCTTTCGGAATTAGAACTTCGCAGCATTATTGAAGGAAGTTTCCTGCCTAAACGGTGCGAATGCACCAAAGCCGAAGATGCTTCGCTGACGATCAAGGTCTACGACGACCGTGACCGTGACCGGGTGGATTTGGAAGTCAAAGGGATCAACGCGGACAAACTCGACAGCAGTCGAGCCATTTGCAACCTGATCGCCGGGTTGCGCGAAGACCTCAAGCACACGCATACCCCCATCCTGCAACGCGTAGGAGGGCGCGCTTACTGAAAATGCTTGAGTCTTGACCTGTGGGCCTGGTGATTGCCAGGCCCAATGCTGTTTACGCCTGTCGATCAGTTCTGGAAATCGCAGGCTTCGGACATCTTCCGGTAGCTGACATCTTCGACTTTGCCCGCCTTATCCAAAAACTTGATATCCGCCTTGATGACTTTGCATTCATCGGTCTGGGTTTCGTTCATCGCCAGGACTTTGGCGATATTCATCGGCATGCCGTACTGGTAAGGCACGGGTTTGACAGCGGCGCCTTGCTCGTCGGCCTGGGCCAGGCCAGATACTGCGGCCAGCGCCAAGGCGCTGCCGAACATCAAAGTGCGCAGTTTCATGGTGGTTCTCCGCAAGTGGGGACAACTTCACTCTCGACTTGCGGGATTAACCATCGATTAATTTTTACCGGGCTGACAAAACCTTCATCTTTACCAACTCATCCGCACCCCGGCATTGCCGCTGACACCCTCCATCGCGTTGCCGTCCAGGGTGGTGTTGTAGTCTGCGGCCAGGTAGACGCTCACCGAAGACGACAGCCGCGCAACCACGCCGACACCCACATCCGCCGTGGAAGACTTGTGATCGCTCTTGATGCGATCCACATCATCGTAGGTCACCGTGTCGCTGCCACCGAAGGTGTGCCAGGCGTTGGCCCGCAAGTAAGGTTCGACCGGTGTGTTATTCACCAGGTAGCGGCCCTTGAGGCGGGCGCCGAGGCGGCCGGTCCAGTACTCCTGGGAGTCGAATGACACCCTGGAAATACCGTCGTTCTGGCTGTCCAGGTCGATCGTCTGGCGGATTACCTGGGCCTGCGGTTCCACGACCCAATGCTCGGAAACGGCAATCGGGTAGCCGGCTTCGGCGGACAGCGCCAGGGCATGGCCCTTGGTGTCCATCTTTATGCCCCGCTCGGACTTGTTGTCGCCCTTCAGGCGCGTGCCCATCGCAACCAGGTCCACATACCAGCCGGTCGAATCGGTGAGCGTCCAGTAGGCACCGAAGTTATCGCCATCGAGTTTGACCCGCCCGGAGCGATTGTTCTGCCAGCCCATCGAGAATCCTTTCACGTCCCCGCTCAGGCGACTTTGACCGATAAACAGCCCGAAGCGCTGGATCTGCCCGCCGCTGGTTTCGGATGCATACAGGTCATGACCGACCTGATAGCCCTTGACCGAGCCGTCGAAGCTTGGCGCCACGGTGCCCGACCAGTGCTTGTTGAAGTCGCTGCCATAGGCACGCCCCCAGCCAGCCGGCACCGCGCCGGTTTCGGTCAGCAGGCTTTGCTCGCCCTGGCGATCATGAAAGGTGCCCAGCGCTTGCAGGGTCATCAACTGTGCGGCGGGCACCACCACCGAATACACCGGCACTTCCAAGCGGTACAGCGGAATGGGCTCGGCACCGGCAATGGCGGTCGGCAGCGCCGGGTTGCTCGCGGCGGATTGCGGCGAGTTGCCTGCTGCAACCTGGCTGGGCGGCGGGGCGGGGGGCTCGACCGGCGCGACGGGTTGCGAGGTCGGCGGTTCCACCGGCGGTTCATCGGGGTCGACCACCGGCGGTGTCGCTGGAATCGGCGGTACGGGCACCACCACTGGTGGTGTCGGTGGCACGGGTGGCACCGCCGGCGGTTGCACGGCAACCACTGACGAGCGCAGGTACCAGTTGTTTTCGGTACCGGCCGTCACGCCGCCCTTGAACAGCAAATATTCATAGGCCCCGGCCGAGACCGAGCTCTTCAACGAGAAGGCATCGGTACTGCTCACCGCGCCGTTGAGCGCCTGCACCACCTCGATCCCGTTATTGCGGGTAAAGCCCCCGACGCCGCCGAGGTTGCTCACCGCCAATTCGGTACGACCGCTCAGCGTGCCACCGGATACCACCAGCTTGTCCGTCGCGGAGTTTTCATCGCCCAGCACGGTTTGCAGCCACAACTGGCCGTTATTGCCTACGTAATTGCCATGCACCGTCAGCGCATCGTTGGCGGCGGCGCTGCCGCTGGTCATGTCGATCTTGCCGGCATTGTTCAGCGTCGCCAGTTGGCTGGCTAGATAGGGCCGCACGCTGCCTTGGGTCACGGCCAGCGTACTGCTGGCGTCAATGTTCAAGGTGCCGGTATTGCTCGCGCTGTCACCCAGGAAAAAATCTCCCGCCAGGTCGAAGCGCGAAGTGTTGTTGAGATTGACCGTTTCCCAGCCGATGTAGCGGGCCGCCGTGCTGGACGTGGTGTTGTCGAAGGTCAGTTGGTCGTTGCCCAGGCCGCCGTCGATGGAGGGCGTGGCAGCCAACAGGCTTTCGCTGAGGCCGCGCAGCAGCGCGGTATCGTCACCATCGCCCATCAGCACCGCCGATTTGATCTGGCCGGCATTGAGCCAGTTGAACGTGTCATTGCCGACGCTGGCACGGATCTCGCCATTGACCACGCCGCCGCTGACCGTGATGCTGTCGTCGCCGCCGCTGGTGCTGATATTGCCACCAATGCTGCCGCCCGAGACGATGATCGTATCGGTATCGAAACCGGTGACCAGGTTGCCCAGGATTACGCCGCCAGACATGTCATAGAAGTTCTTGTCGAGCTTCATGTCGACCCGACCGATGGTGCCACCGGTCTGCTGCGCCACGTCGCCGTCCTCGAAGGCGCCGACGATGGTGCCGCCCGTCATCCGGAAGGTGTCACGGCCGTCGCCCTGTGCCAGGGACTGGATTTGCCCGCCGTTCATAATGAAGTCATCGATGCCGGCGCCTTGCTGTACGGCGCCGTTGATCTGGCCGGAGTCGATCCACACGGCGTCTTTCCCCGGACCGAAGGTGACGTTGCCGTTGATGATGCCGCTGCCGCCTGCAGGCAGGGTCAGGCGGTTATCGCCCAGGAGGTCGGTCAGGCCGGCACTGGTGCCGCTGTCGCAAATAAGTGTGTCGTTGCCCGGACCGGGAGTGAGTGTGCAGGCAGCGTAGGATTGTTGTGGTGCGGTGTACTGCAGTGAAAGGAGGCCGACAGCTAAAACGGCGCGGGTTGAAAAACCGTTGCTCTTTTGCATGGGTCTGTCCTGCATGCGTTGTAGTTACTGCTCCTGTTATGGGTTTAGCACAGTTTTCCCACTTGGCAATTTTTATATAAACGCGCGCAGGCCACGGAATACGTGGCCTGCGTGGTGGCACATTGGTCATGTTGCTGCCGGGTTCAGCTCACCTGGTGGCGGTAAGGCAGGTCCGGACCGGTCTTGGTGCAGGTCAACGCCGCAGCACGGATTGCAAAACCCAGCATGGCGTCGATTTGCCCACGGGTGAGCTGTTGCAGGCCCTCTACCGAGTCACGCTGCTGCTCGGTCAGCCAGGCAATCAACGCGGCCTGGAAGGTATCACCAGCCCCCACGGTATCCGCCATCACCACCTTGACTGCCGGCGCCGACCAGTGGCCATGCTGCCGGCTGAACACACTGGCGCCGTCGCCACCACGGGTGAGGAACACCAACTGGCAACGGTGTTGCAGCCAACCCTGCAGCACGCTTTCAGGCGACTGATCGGGGTAGAGCAAGTGCAGGTCTTCGTCGCTGACCTTGATCAGGTCGGCGTGTTTGACCAACTCGCCTACGCGGTCGCGCCACAGCTGGATATCCGGCTGCGGGTTGAGCCGCACGTTGGGGTCGAGGCTGATCAGGCGCTTGCCGCTTTCACGCTTGACCAGGCTCAGCAAGGTGTCGCCGATCGGTTGCACCACCAGCGAGAACGAGCCGATATGCAGGCCACGGATGTCATCACCCAGCGCGGGCAGATGGCTGACTTCCAGCAGTCGGTCGGCGCAGCCTTCACCACGGAAGTTGTACTGCGGCGAGCCATTGGCGCCCACGGCGACCATCGACAAGGTGGTCGGCGCGGCGAATTCCACCAGGAACTGCTCGCTGACGCCCTCATCCTTGAGCACCTGCAATAAGCGGCGGCCAAGGAAGTCGGTGGACAAGCCGCCGAACAAGCCCGCCTCGATACCCAGGCGGCGCAAGCCTACCGCGACGTTGAACGGCGAACCGCCGGCAATCGCCTTGTAATTGACCTTGGAAGCCTGCCCGCTGGCGTCTTCCTCGCTGAAAAAATCAAACAGCGCTTCACCACACACCAGATACATAGTCGTTCGCTCTTAAAGGGTTGCCACAAGCTGCTGGTAGCGCTCGTAGGCTTGTTGATACGCACTGACACTGGCCGCTACCGGCAGAGTACGGCTGGCCGGGTCGACGCTCACACATTTGTCGCACAGGCTGGCCAGTGACTCGCCGGACTGGCTCCACGCCGCCTGGATCGCCGCGCCCAGGGCGGCGGCTTCACTTTGTTCGGTGCAGACCACTTCGGTGTTCATGATATCGGCGACCATCTGCCGCCAGACCGGGCTTTTCGAACCGCCGCCGATCAAGCGGATGCTCTGGCTTTGCAGGCCAGTCTGGCGCAGCAGGTCCAGGCCGTAGCGCAGGCCGAAGGTGGTGCCTTCGACCACCGCGCGGCACAGGTTGGCGCGGGTCAGGTTGGTCATGGTCAGGCCGTGCAGGCTGCCGGTGGCGTGGGGCAGGGCGGGCACGCGTTCGCCGTTGAGAAACGGCAGCATGCTCACGCCGTCGGCGCCGATGGGCGCTTGCTCGACCAGGGCGTTGAACGCGGCCAGGTCCAGGTCGAACAGCTCGCGGATCACCCCAGTGGCGTTGGTCAGGTTCATGGTGCAGATCAACGGCAGCCAGCCGCCGCTGGATGAACAGAAAGTGGCCACCGAGGCTTGCGGACTGACGCTGGGTTGGTCGGCAAATGCATACACGGTGCCCGACGAGCCGAGGCTCATGGTGATCACGCCAGGGGCAATATTGCCAGTGCCGATGGCGCCCATCATGTTGTCGCCACCGCCGCTGGAGACGATGGCGTTGGGGTTGATGCCCAGGCGTTCGGCAATCGCCGGAAGAATCGTACCGACGCTTTGATCGGCCTCGATCAGTTGTGGCAAGGCGTTTTCAAGGCGTCCGCTCGGGTCGATGTGCTTGAGCAGCGCCACATCCCATTCACGGGTGCGCACGTTGAAGTAGCCGGTGCCCGACGCATCGCCATACTCGGCGACGGCGCGGCCGGTGAGCCAGTAATTGAGGTAGTCATGGGGCAGCAGGATATGCGCGATGCGCGCGAAGATGTCCGGGTGCTGCTCGCGGGTCCACAGCAGCTTGGACACGGTGTAGCCCGGTGCGATCGCCACGCCGAGACGTTCCAGGGAACCGCCTTCACCACCCAGGTGCTGCAAGAGTCGGTCGTTTTCCGGTGCGGTCTCGGTGTCGCACCAGAGTTTCGCCGGGCGCAGTACCTGGCCTTGGTTATCCAGCAGCACCAAACCATGTTGCTGGCCGGAAACGCCGATGCCGAGGATATCCTGGCCGTCCACGCCGGCCTGTTGCAGGGCGCGGTGGGTGGCTTCGGTAAAGGCGTCCAGCCATTCCTGGGTGTGCTGCTCGCGACGGCCATTGGCGCCGCTGATCAAGGTGTGCGCAGCCGCGCCGAGGCCCAGTACCTTGCCGCTGGAGGCGTCGAGGACGATGGCCTTGGTACCTTGGGTGCCGCAGTCGATGCCGAGAAACAGGTTTTGCTGGGTCATGAGGGTTTGCTCAGCATTATTGTTGGATTGAAATGCGGTCATTGTGGGAGCTGGCTTGCCTGCGATGGCAGTCTGTCAGTCACCTCATGGCTGCCTGATCGACCGCCATCGCAGGCAAGCCAGCTCCCACATGGTCAAGCTGGTTTCTTCAGGATATCTTGCAGGGTTTTTGTGACGCCCTTGTCGCGCAGACTCACATAGCACCGCTCGAACGCTGCCACAAACTCAGGCGAATTGGGAATAGCCTTGCCAAAAATCTCTTCCACCCCCAGCAGCCGTTTGCTGATCAACGCCTCATCACTCACCAGCCCCTGGCAAAACTCTGCACGCGGATCGGGGATCTTGTAACTCACGCCATTCTCGTCCACACCCTTGAGGTACAACGCCCACGCCGCTACTACCAGCGCCGCGCGCTCAGTCTCACGCCCATCGGCAATCAGGCGGTTGATAGTCGGTACGGTGAATTTGGGAAACTTCGACGAACCATCCGAGCACACGCGTTCCAGCTGGTCGGCAATCGCCTGGTTGGAGAAGCGATCCACCAGCGTCTGCTTGTAGTCCGTCAGGTCGATGCCCGGCACCGGCGCCAGGTTTGGCGTGACGTCCAGGTCCATGTAGGCGCGCATGTAGGCGACAAACACCGGGTCGTTCATGGTCTCGTGCACAAACCGATAACCCTTGAGAAACCCCAGGTAGGTCAGTGCCAGGTGGCTGCCGTTGAGCAGGCCGATCTTCATTTCTTCATACGGCGTGACGTCATCGGTGAACTGCACGCCGACCGTTTCCCAGGCCGGGCGACCGTTGACGAACTTGTCCTCCAGCACCCATTGCACAAAAGGTTCGCACACCACCGGCCAGGCATCGTCAATGCTGTGGTCATCATGCAATTGCAGGCGGTGCGCGGTGCTGGTCATCGGTGTGATGCGGTCGACCATGGCGTTCGGAAAGCTCACGTTGGCCTTGATCCAGTCGTGCAGCTCGGCATTGTGCAAGGCAGCGAACGCCAGCAGTGCCTTGCGCGTCACGGCGCCGTTATGTGGCAGGTTATCGCAGGACATTACGGTAAACGCCGGTGTGCCCGCAGCGCGACGCTGGGTCAGGGCGGCGCAGATGAAGCCGAACACGGTCTTTGGCGCGCGCGGGTGCGCCAGATCATGCTGGATCTGCGGCAGGTGAGCCATGAATTCACCGTTGCTGTCGTCGATGCAGTAGCCGCCTTCGGTGATGGTCAGCGAGACGATACGGATCGCCGGGTCAGCCAGCTTGTCGATCAGCGCCTGGGCGCCGTCTTCGGCCAGCAGCATGTCACTGATCGAGCCGATCACACGCACTTCGGTGTCGTCGGTATCGCCCAGCTCGTACAAAGTGAACAAGTAGTCCTGGCCGGCCAGGTCGTCGCGGGCCTTGCGGTCTTCGGCACGCAGGCCGACGCCGCAGATGCTCCAGTCCAGGCCGATGCCGGTGTTCATCAGCGCGTCGGTGTAATACGCCTGATGCGCGCGATGGAAACCGCCGACGCCGATATGGGCGATGCCCTGCGTGGTACTGGCAATCGCGTAGGCCGGCAGTTTTACTTGCGGCGCTAACTGGGTGAGGTTCTGTTTATTCAGTTTCATCAGCAAAGTCTCGCGAAATCAGGCGGCAGCGCGCAGTGGGCGGGCCACGGCAACACCGTCGGTGTCGAACAGATGGCAGTGCGCCGGGTCCAGGTGCAGGTGCAGCGTCTCGCCATACTGGCTGGCCATGTCGCCGCGGATCCGCATGGTCAGCGGCTCGCCGTTGGCGGTGATGACATGGCAGAAGGTGTCGCTGCCCAGGCGCTCGCCGACGTCGGCGGTGACGGTCAGGGTGGTTTGGCCCGGGGAAGCAATTTCCAGATGTTCCGGACGAATGCCCAGGGTCACTGCACTGCCCACGCTCAAGGTGGCGCCACTCAGCGGCAGGTTGATCAACGTGCCAGCGTCCAACTGCACTTCGCAGCCTTGGCTTTCAACACGGGTGACTTTGCCCTTGAGGAAACCCATCTTCGGCGTACCGAGGAAGCCCGCCACAAACAGGTTGGCCGGCTGGTGGTACAACTCCAGCGGCGAGCCGACTTGCTCGATACGGCCACTGTTCAGCACCACCACCTTGTCGGCCAGGGTCATCGCCTCAACCTGGTCGTGGGTCACGTAGATCATGGTCGCTTGCAGCTCTTTATGCAGGCGCGCCAGTTCCAGGCGCATCTGTACGCGCAGGGCGGCGTCGAGGTTGGACAGCGGTTCGTCGAACAGGAAGATCTTCGGGTTACGCACAATCGCGCGGCCGATGGCCACACGCTGACGCTGGCCGCCGGACAGCTGCTTGGGCTTGCGCTCCAGCAGCGGGCCCAGCTCGAGGATGCGCGCCGCTTCGCTGACCTTGCTCTCCACCAGCTTCTTGTCGACACCGGCCAGGTCCAGGGCAAACGACATGTTCTTGCGCACGCTCATGTGCGGGTACAGCGCGTAGGTCTGGAACACCATCGCCAGGTCACGCTTGGCCGGGGTCACTTCGGTGATATCGCGGCAATCCAGTTCGATGGTGCCTTCGCTGACTTCTTCCAGGCCGGCGATCAGGCGCAGCAGGGTGGACTTACCGCAGCCCGACGGGCCGACGAAGACCACGAATTCCTTGTCGTTCACTTCAAGGTCGATGCCCTTGATGATGGAAAAGCCTTCGAAGCCTTTTTGCAGATTCTTGATTTTCAGGTTGGCCATGATGAGCCTCCGCTAGGAATTATTATTTAACGGCGCCAAAGGACAAGCCGCGCACCAGCTGTTTCTGACTGATCCAGCCAAAGATCAGGATGGGCGCGCAGGCCAGGGTCGACACGGCGGACAATTTGGCCCAGAACAAGCCTTCGGGGCTGGAGTAGGAGGCGATCAACGCGGTCAGCGGCGCAGCGGCGGAAGAGGTCAGGTTCAGCGACCAGAACGCCTCGTTCCAGCACAGGATCAGCGACAGCAACACAGTGGACGCCAGGCCGCCCTTGGCAATCGGCAACAGTACGCGGACCATCTCTTGCCACAGGGTCGCGCCATCCAGGCGCGCGGCTTCGAGGATGTCCTTGGGGATGTCCTTGAAGTAGGTGTAAACCATCCACACCACAATCGGCAGGTTGATCAGGGTGTAGATGATGATCAGCGCAATGCGCGTATCCAGCAGGCCAAAGCTCTTGGCCAACAGGTAGATCGGCATCAGTACGCCCACCGGCGGCAGCATTTTGGTGGACAGCATCCACAGCAGCGTGCCTTTGGTGCGCTGGGTTTCGTAGAACGCCATGGAGTAGGCCGCTGGCACCGAGATCAGTAGGCAAAGCGCCGTTGCGCTGAAGGAAATCAGTACCGAGTTCCACGCATAGCTGAAGTAATTGCTGCGCTCGTTGATGTGCAGGTAATTCTCCAGCGTCGGCGTGAAGATGAACTGCGGCGGCGTGGCGAACGCGTCGATTTCGGTCTTGAAGCTGGTCAGCACCATCCAGAAGATCGGGAAGAAGATCAGGATCGCGATGGCCCAGGCCAATGTGCCGAGCAACAGGCTTTGCAGGCGGCGGGATTGTTGAAGCGTCATGGCGCGGCCCTCAAGGCTTGTCAGTCAGGTTTTTGCCGATCATCCGCACCAGGATGATGGCCGCGATATTGGCGATGACCACGGCAATCAAACCGCCGGCCGACGCCATGCCCACGTCGAACTGCACCAGCGCCTGGTTGTAGATCAGGTAGGCGAGGTTGGTCGAGGCGTAGCCGGGGCCACCGTTGGTGGTGGTGAAGATTTCAGCGAACACCGAGAGCAGGAAGATCGTCTCGATCATCACCACCACGGCAATCGGGCGGGCCAGGTGGGGCAGGGTCAGGTGCCAGAAAATCGCGATGGCGCCGGCACCGTCCAGGCGCGCGGCTTCCTTTTGTTCCTGGTCGAGGGACTGCATGGCGGTCATCAGCAGCAGAATCGCGAAGGGCAGCCACTGCCACGACACAATGATGATGATCGACAGCAACGGGTAGTGCGCCAGCCAGTCCACGGGTTCTGCGCCGAAGAACTTCCACACGGCGGCGAGAATCCCCGAGACCGGGTGGAAAATCAGGTTCTTCCAGATCAGCGCGCCCACGGTGGGCATGATGAAGAACGGCGAAATCAGCAACACTCGCACCAAGCCACGGCCGAAGAACTCACTGGCCTCCAGCAGGGCGCTGATCAGCACACCGAACACCACGCTGATCAGCAACACGCTGCCCACCAGCAACAAGGTATTGGTGGCGCCGGGCAGGAAGCCCGAATCGGTGATGAAGTAGGTGAAGTTCTCCAACCCCACGAATTGGTTTTCGCCGGGGTAGAGCAGGTTGTAGCGGATCAGCGAAAAGTACAGGGTCATGCCCAGCGGCACGATCATCCACAGCAGCAGCAAGGCCACCGAGGGGCTGACAAGGAACCAGCCGGGGTTGGCCAGGCGGTTTTTGGCGGGTGTATTCATGGTATTCACGACCGGTACAGAGCAAGAATCGGAGTGCGGTCAGTGTGGGAGGGGGCTTGCCCCCGATAGCAGTGTGTCAGTCACAAAATCATCAACTGGTAGATTGCTATCGGGGGCAAGCCCCCTCCCACATTTGACGGTGGTGGGCCTGCTTTACTTGGGATACCCGGCCCGCTTCATTTCACGCTCGGTGGTGGTCTGCGCGGCGGTCAATGCAGCATCCACCGTCTGCTGACCAGTCAGCGCGCCCGAGAAGAACTTGCCGACCTGCGTCCCGATCGCCTGGAACTCAGGAATGGTCACCAACTGGATACCGATATACGGCACCGGCTTGAGCGTCGGTTTGGTCGGGTCTGCGACTTTCAGCGATTCGAGGGTCACCTTGGCAAACGGCGCGGCCTTCATGTAGTCGTCGCTGTAGGTCGACTTGCGCGTGCCTGGCGGTACGTTGGCAACACCGTCGGTCTTGGCGACCAATGCGCCGTATTCTTTAGAGGTCGCCCAACTGGTGAACACCTTGGCGGCGTCCTTGGCCTTGGAGCTGGTAGGGATCGCCAGGCTCCAGGAGTACAGCCACGAAGTGCCTTTGTCGGTCTTCTCGTGCGGGGCAAAGGTAAAGCCGACATGGTCAGCCACTTTGCTTTGAGTCTTGTCGGTGACGAATGAGCCGGCCACGCTGGCGTCGACCCAGATCGCGCACTTGCCGCTGTTGAACAGCGCCAGGTTTTCGTTGAAACCGTTGCTGGAAGCACCCGGCGGGCCGGATTTCTTCATGTTGTCGACGTAGAAGTTCAGCGCGTCTTTCCATTCTGGACCGTTGAATTCCGGCTGCCACTTCTCATCGAACCAGCGCGCACCGTAGCCGTTGGCCAGGGTGGTGATCAGCGCCATGTTCTCGCCCCAACCGGCTTTGCCGCGCAGGCACAGGCCGTATTGCTCTTTGGTCTTGTCGGTGAGTTTGCTGGCGAATTCGCCGATCTGGGTCCAGGTCGGGTGCTCGGGCATAGTCAGCCCGGCGTCCTTGAACAGGTCGGTGCGGTAATAGGTGATCGAGCTTTCGGCGTAGAACGGCAGGGCGTACAGCGAGCCCTTGACGGACAAACCGTCACGCACCGAAGGGAATACATCATCGAGGTCGTAGGACGCCGGCAGGTCCTTCATCGGTTCCAGCCAGCCCTTGGCACCCCACAGTGCAGCTTCGTACATGCCGATGGTCAACACATCGAACTGCCCGCCCTGTGTGGCGATGTCAGTGGTGAGACGCTGGCGCAGCACGTTTTCTTCGAGCACCACCCAGTTCAGCTTGATCTCCGGATGCTCGGTCTCGAAGGTTTTCGAGAGCTTCTGCATACGGATCATGTCGCTGTTGTTGACGGTGGCAATGGTCAAGGTCTGCGCGCCAAGGCTGACGGCGCTGAGGGTCATGCAGGTAGAGACAAGCAGGGCTTTTGCTGTGAACTTCATCGCGCACTCCATTTCCGCGCCCAGGGGGCTACAGAAGGACAGTTATTGTTGTTGTGTCTTCCCACAGGGAGTCAGGAAGAGTGTGCGTTGATTACAGCCTTCTAATTGCGCTGTGACAAATCCTTGGGAACACTGGGACTGATACTTTTTTGCACTGTCTTTGGGGTTGGCTGAAACTTTTCACTGCCCGGCCTGGGCGAAAATCGCTGCACTGCAACTGCGTGCGGTTTTCGCCCGGCGCCGCAGGGGCTTAGGGGTTGATATAACCGTGAGGATACGGCGTCTTCGGTTTCGTGATTAGGGCATCCATCCAGTCTGTGTCCAGTGGGCTTATGGTCTTGTTGCCGTCCACTATTTTTATGCCATCACGCTCCCATTGCGTCATGACCGCTTTCAATTTTTGCGTGTACTCACGAGCGGGGCTGGCAATGCCTGCCCACGGGTCGACAATCCAGGCATCCGCCCACTCAGGTTCCGAGAAGTCGACCGTTGCTGCAGGTAGCCCGGAGGGGCCGCCCACCACAGTGAATGCGTGAGCATCTGAGGCTGCCCATTCGTAGGCATTGCCACCACTCTTTTTGATGATGTCCCTCGAAAGCAGGGCCATTTCTCCGCAATTGCCGGCGCCGGCTTTCATAATCATGTCAGAGCGATTCCGCGCACTGCTGGGAATGCTTCGACGCAACCATGCGAGGGTCTGGCTGGCTGCGTCTGCTCGTGCAATATCCGATGCTGAGCGTATCTGGTTGCCTGGGCCTAGCCCGGTGGCCGTCATGGAACGGGTTACCGTGTCTTTTACCTGCTGCGCCAGGAGTTTGTTTTGCTGCTCGGCTGTTAACGTCGAGAAGTTCGATGGCGTTGTCAGAGCGGTTACTTGATTTGGCTTCAGGGCGATATTCGCCTTGCCAATCGCTTCGCTACGTTGCAACTGATAGAGCACCTCGCGCTGTTGCTCCTTCGTCATGCTTTTAACGAAAGCACCTAACTCATCGACATCTTTTTTCTGGTAACCCAAACGCTTCAACTCTTCCAGCGCCGAGTCCAGTTTGGGCAGGGCGATGAATTCGGCATCCAGTGGTGTTCTGGACACGCCTTGGCGGATGCTGAATTTATTCCGATAGCCATTTACGAGTGATAGGTCGTTGGGTGTGGTTTTAAAGAATGTGAGTTCACCGGATGCCGTGGTATTCAGTTTCGCGTAATAGAACTCCGCGGTGTCCGCCTCGATCACCAGGTACTTTTCGGTGTCGCCAGGCGTTCGACCGTTAACGATGACCGCGCGAACTTCGCGCTTGTCGTCACAGATATCGCTGATGCTGTTGAGCTTGATTACACGCGTTTCCTGGTTCAGTGCTCCGTTGGTTTGCCCAGCGTAAAAGCCAAACTGTGGATCATGTTTGATGCTGCCGGTTATCTGCGATTTGTAGGTGATGCGCTTGTTGTCCTGAGTCGGGTGAAGTTGAGGCCCCATTTCGCTTTCAATCACTTGGCAGCGGCGTCGTTCGAAGACGACAAATTGATCCTTTCTGAAAAGCTTCCGCGGTGAGGGGAACAAGCGTACATGCTCAAGTGCTTGTAGCTCCTGAGTCAATTCGTTGGGAGTGTTCTCAATGATTTTGGAGAAGCACGTGTCATTGGCACCGCGTTTGGCTCTGCCGCCAACGGAGGGTGCCTCACAGATCGCTTCGAACTTATCCAAGGGCTTAAAGTGGTCGGCCGACTCCAGGTCGGTGAGCACATTGGGATTTCGGGCATCGTAACGGTATACCTTGCCGTCATTGACCAGGTCGAAGCCATTGGCGCGAGGCAGGGTATATGCATCGGCGGCCAGGGGCTTTTCAGTTACCAGGGCTTGAGTGCCGCTTGAGAAAGTCTCTTGGCGCAGGGGGGCTGATGTATCCGAGATAAAACCCTCCAGGGCGGGGCCATAAGCCGCCTGTGTCTTGGCGTCGTAGGCGTACCATTCACCGTCCTGGAATACTGTGGTGACCTTGACTTGGTTCTGGGTGTTGGAACGTATGACTCTGCCGTCGGCCATGTCTGCCGTTTGCTCTGCAATGCGGCTATCCTGCATGCGGCTCAATGTGTTGATCGAATTCGAGGTACTGGCGGCGGTTACATCCTTGAGTGCAATGCTTTCGGCTTCTTCTGCTCCGAACTTCTCGACAAACTTGCCAGAAACCTTGGCAATGGCCCACGCAGCACCTGTTTTTGCTAGCGCCCATATTTTCCCAGCGCCTTCAGTGGCCACGTAGAGCGCGATATCAATGAGTAGATCACCCGCCGCTTTGGCGTATTCACCGTGGTAAATATCTTCAAGGCTGCTGCCGCCTGGAAGGGCACGTAAAAGGCCTTTGAAGAAGTCGCTGGGTTCTACTCCCTGTTCAACTGCATTATGCAACCCACGGTGGATAGCGATGAAGGTACTTTTGCGCAGGTAGGCCGTGTCAACCAGCACCTTGGCGAGGTCCTCCATCCTCTCGCCGTCGTAAACGGAGGATGCGTCACTTGCAGGGCGTTCAAGGAAGAGCCTTTCACGCAACTCAGGGCGTTTGTCGTCGTCAGCACGCTCGATGAGGATGAATTGCTCGCTTACCCTCAATACAACATCGGAGGTGACACCCTGTTTGGGCTCTGTCCCGTTTTTGAGCGCGTCCATGTCGATGGCAAGGCTGACTTTTTCGTCTAGCGGCGTTAATGGATCAATGTCGGGGATTTTGACGATTTGCCCAGTTGCCGGATAGACCGCGAAATCCCTCCTCACGCCTTCGTAGACGGAGGTTATGATGATGCCACTGGCGGCACCTTCCACTTGCAGAAGTTCCACCGCTCCAAAGTTAAGGCTATTGCGCTCTTCCAGCGGCAACTTGCTGAGCATATCTTTGAACAGGGAAATCTTACTGGCCCTGCGCTGGGTGAAGTCTGGCTGGATGGCTTTGTCGAATTGCTCGTTGATATCTGGCAACTCATGTGCCTTTTTGCGCAGGTCTTCGAAGTTCAGACCTGGTTGGCCTGTACTCCAACTTTCACCCAGGCGGCCGGCCTCATAGACCTCGACGATGCTTGCGTTAATGCCGGAAAAGAGCCCGCCCGCGACCTTTTCCCATAGGACCCGGCTCTCAAAATCGATGGCCGAGCCAAACTGCTCTTTCAGTGCCGCCAGGGCCATGGCCCTTCTGCTCGGCGGTTCGACGGTTCGCAGGTAACGCTTGGCTTGCGAGGTCTCATTGATCTGTGTATCGAGTTTTTCCTGGCTGTCGTTCAGCTGATCGAGGCTATATTCGTCGTTGTTGTTTTTCCCAAGATGGTTATTGATGACGGCCCAATCAATCACCGGGTTCAGTTGGGCGACGGCCTGCAGGCGGTTTTCCTCTGCTGAAATGGGCTTGATGTTATGAAAGTCCATGACCTGCTGGTAAGTCATGTTCGCGCTGGCACCGGCGACTATCAGTTCGATTCGATTTACCGCACTTGAAAAGTTGACCCATTCTGGGGAACCGAACTTCAACGTCGACGGTATGTCTTTGACCAGCAAATGTGGCGCGGCACCGGACATCAATAGGCGTGTGACTGCCGGACGAAGGTTGGTCGGGACCTGTTGGGTATCAGCCAGATGTTGGCTTAAAAGCTCACTGAGCTTGCCAGCGCCTAAGCCCCAGTTCGCAGGCCACATGAAGTCGAAACCTGCAACGCGATTGCGCTGGGTGCCGGCCGTTGGATCAAGCTCTAGTACAAGCGCGGTCAATAGCCATTGCTTTAGGCTGGTTGGGGTAGCAGCGCCCTTCATTGCGGTTTGCAAGTGTGTGGCGAGCTCCAGGGCGATGTCACTGGAGAGGAGTTGTTGCAGTGCCTGATCTGGGTTGCTGCTCAGGTTGGAAACGCCGGAACTCAAGAAGCTGAGAAGGGTGCTGTGGCTTCCAACAGACGTTTTGAGGAACTCACCCACCGCGCTGCGTTGCTCGGCACTCAACGGTAAGTCCGTGGACAAGAAGCCCCATTGGTTGCCTAAGGGAGGTGCCTGCGGGATCTCGGTTTGCAACGCCAGCAACAAGTTATCGACCTGTGCAGCCGACGTCGCACCGTACCAGCCGTGGTCTGACAGAAACTTCTGGAGTGTCGTGGTGCCCTTGGGCTGGTGGCTGGAGTCCGGATCCACCGTAAAGCGGGTTGTGGCGTCGTTATCAACATTCCCGAATTTAAGCTGATGAATCAGCGCATGCCTGTCATTGCTGTCGCCTAACGCGGTTTTGCGCTGGTTCAGCCAGCTCACGATTTTCCCTGGGTTTTCAGGTGGCGTTGGAAACTCCAATGTTCGGCCCATCAGCTCCGTGTGTCGCGTGAACGCCTCGCTGTCGTAGTCGGTACTGATGGAATAGAAATTGGCCACCCACTCAAAGGATGCGCTGCTGTCGTTGGCCTGAGCCAGCGTGATCGGTTTTCCGTGTGCGGTGAATGCCTCGGCAGCGGTCAACACTGGCGTGAGCACGTCAAAATGCTCTGCCGGGTATTTTTTCGTGAAGTCAGTGGCGGTAAAACGCTGTTCAACACCACCGACCTTGCCAATCAGAGCGTGGTCCGTTGGGTCAAAGCGTAAGGAACTCAGGTCAATGCCCTGTTTCGCGGCCCACTCGGTAAAACCGCTGCTCTTCAGGGCTTTGTCCAAGTAAGCCAGCCATTGTCCGAACAGGCTGTTGGCCGGGATCGGTTCAATCTTTTTTGATGCAGGTGGGGTCGGGTCGCTCTTGAGCTCAAGCATCACGCGATGCGTAGTGCCGACCAGTTCGGCTTCGGCACGTGCCAAGGTGTCTTCTGGCGTGTCGGGGCTTGGTGCCGCGTTTATGGGCGGTGCGGGGTTGGTCTGTGGCACGTTGGCCTTGGCTGCTGCCGCCAGGGTTTCAAGCGGCGTAAGGTGCAGTGGTTTTCCAGTGAGTTGCAATATGACGGCCTGCTGCGCCGCGCGTACGCTCAGCGAGCGGGCATCGTCAGTGGGCGTGCCGACCAATGCCTTGAAGCCGTCGACTTGAGTGATTTTGGCACTTCTGCGCAGACTCGCTTCGTGCACTCTTCGCGCCCAGCCAGGCTTAGGGAAGTCATTTCGAGGCAGTCCTTCTTCCGCGTAAAAACGGAGCACTTCTGAAACCTCTGCAGAACGTGCGTTGGGGTAGTAGACGTAGTCGCCTGAGCCTGTCGCCATACGTTCTACCGCCGGTTGTACTTGCGGCCAGACGTCGGACCAACCGGAGAGGCCGTTCAAAGCGAAGGTGGTTTCGACGCCATTGACTTTGCCTATCAAGGTTCCGTCCTCCGAAATGATCCGGACGCTCGACACGTCAAGGTTTTGTTCTTTTGCGAACGCCGTAAAGGCAACGCCGTTCAGCGCCTCCTTGAGGTTGTTACGTACGAGGTTGAAGGTCGAGTACTCGGGCAGTTCTTCAATCGTGAATCCTGACAACGTGCCAATCGCTTGGCTGCTCAGGCGGGCCAGGGCTTGATCGGCGTCCTTGATTTTTTGTGCCGCCGACGCGGGCTCGAAATCTGCCAGTAGACGGTTCAACCGGGAAGGTGGCAGGTTTGCAACCTGTTGTTTGGCGTCCCTTTGGCGCTGCTGGACTGGGCCGTATTGAGCCGCGTAGTAGCTGTCGGTATTACTTATCGAACTGAAGTTTCTCTCGCTCATCAGCCGATCAATCGCCATTAGCGTGTCGTCACTGTTGAAGCGGCTGTTGCGCTCCAGATAAAAGCCTGCGACGTTCGCCGCTGGTGCGTGCCCTCGGTCGCTGAACGTGATGTCCCCGCGCATTTTGTTCGACGCGGTCAAAACGGCAGATGAAGCGTTCGCCCATTCGGGATGTTGTGTCAAAGAGAAACTGAAGGTTTGGTTGTGTCTGCGCCCAGTCAGGTCTCCATTGGCCTTGATGACAAGACTTGAAATATCAATACCTTTGGTTTGGGCAAAGGTCTTGAAAGGCTCCGCGTCGAGTGCGTCAGCCAGTTCGTTCCAGGCAAGGCCGAACGTTGAGCTGGGCGGGATGGCAATTGGGGCTGCACTAGCGAGGCTGTATGGGGTCGCATTCACCCGAATGCGGATCAGATGATTGGCGAAATTAATCGCCAGTTGGCTGTCGCTGTCTTCAACCAAGGCATTGGCGAACTGCTGGACCGCAGTGTCGCCGGCGTTTTGCGCAGGGGCGGCATTGCCCAGTTCTCGGCGCACTCGAGAAAAACCATGGCCGTTGTTAGGCATGGCGCGCGACGGGTTTTGGAGTATTTCGTCAATAAGCTGGGTGTAAGTTTTTTGCGGATTGAGCGCGCTTGGCTGGTTCAGGAGCCGCTCGACTTCATTGTGCAGCACTTTTTCGTCTGTGAGTGACTTACCAGAGCCCTGTACCAACTGACTGATCTGTTCGGCCAGACTTGGCTGCTCTTCTGTCACCGTATAGCTGAGCAGATCAAGGAGCCGCTGCGGCGCGTGTTTGGGCATATTTGCCGCGTATTCGGGCTGCGAGCGCTCCATTTGCCCGTTTTGACGTGCCTGAAAAAGTCCGACGACTTTGGCGGCCGCCGGGTTCTCAGGCGCCGCGTGCAGGCTTTGTCTTGTAGGTTCCGAGGGCGTAACAGAGGTGGTTAAGCGAGAGCGGTGAACTCTGGTCATTAGTCGAGCGCCTTATGCCTGCGTGTGAAAAATACGCCACCCAACGAATGAAAAAGAAGCGTTGGGTGTGTGCTCACTCTGTGGCTTGGCTATTTAAAGGGTTCCATTGCGTGAAGGCAGCGATCTAAAGGCCTGATTTGTAGCCGTTTGCTTGTGTCGTAAGATGCTGGCCGCGGTTTTCTTCGGTGAGCCGTTGCACTGCCAGGCGCCGGTAGTGGGAGGGTGTCATGCCCTTGAGTTGCTGAAAGCGCCGGTTGAAGTTGGAGATGTTATTGAAGCCCGATTCGAAGCACACATCGGTCACGGCCTTGTCGCCGTCGGCCAGCAACTCGCAGGACTTGCTGATGCGCAGCCGATTGACGAATTCGATAAACGTGCGTCCGGTGGCCTGTTTGAATACCCGCGAAAAGTACGTGGGCTTCATCCCCAGATAATCCGCCACTTCTTCAAGTGGCAACTCGCGCGCGTAGTGGGCAAAGATATAGTCCACTGCGCGGTTGGTACGGTCGATGCTGTGTTCATCGGCCAGTTGCGGCGTGGTCACTCCGGAGAGCAATTGGTAGTCCTCACACGCACTCAACACGTCCAGCAGGATAAAGAAGTGCCCCAGGCGCGCCATGCCCTGGGTGTCCTCGATGCGCTGCATCAAGGTCATGGCCTGGGCGATGGTTTTTTTGCAGCGGAATTCGATGCCGTACTGCGCGCGCTCCAGCAGCGGCGCCAGGGTCTTGAGTTCGGCGAAGATGTGGCTGCCTTGCTCGAACAGCTCATCAGTGAAATTCACCAGCATGTCACGCTTGGGCACCACCTCGTTTTCCTCCACCTGGCTGATCCAGTTGTGGGGCAGGTTGGGACCCGTGAGAAACAGGCTTTCCGGGTAAAAGTTGCCGATGTAGTCGCCGATGAACACCTTGCCGGAGCTGGCCACGATCAGGTGCAGCTCATATTCTTTGTGGAAGTGCCAGCGCACCAGCGGGCAGGGGAAACCGTGCTGGCGATAGATGATGGACAGGCCGTTGTGGTCGTCCATCAGTTCGTAGGAAGGGTCGGTGATACGCGTTGCTCGGGTCATGCTGCCGTCGCTTTATTGTGGTTGCTGCGTAGGATAATGCCCCGTCGCGCGCGCCCTCGCCAGCGCTGGTGTTTATAAGAGGCGGTTTTTCGCCTCGATCCACTGGGACATGTACTGCGTACTTTTATGGGCGTGGTGGCGCAGCATGCTGCCAGTGAAGTTGTCCCGGCGGTGGGCAGCCAGGTTGCCGCGACAGTGTTCCAGGCACGCCACCAACGCCGGCCCGTGGGTGGCCGCGTTGTAGCGTCGGGCCAGCAACCGGCGGCCGTCTTCCTGGGCCTGGGTCCAACGTTCACGATCCTGATACAGCGCCACGGCGGCGGCGGCCAGGGCGGGGGCGCTGTGTTCGATCATGCCAGGCCACGGCTGATCATCACCCATGGCTTCGGCGCCGATGGGCGTGGTGATGTTCGGTGTGCCGCAGAGCATCGCGTCCGCCAGTTTGCCCTTGATGCCGGCACCGAAGCGCAGGGGCGCCAGGCAGATACGCGCGGCGGCCATGACTTGCAGGGCATCTTCGGCCCAATTCATCACATGAAAACCCTGCGCCGGGTTGTGCAATGCCGTGGCCTTGGGCGGGGTATAGGACCCGTAGATATGCAGCTGCGCGCCGGGCAATTGCTGGCGAATCAGCGGCCACAGGCTGTTTTTCATCCATAACACCGCATCCCAGTTGGGCGCGTGGCGGAAGTTGCCGATGCTGAGGAAGTGCGCACGGTCTTCAAACGGCACGAAGGGCTCGGTCGGCGGCTGCAACATCAGCGGGCACCAGTGGAGCAGGGCGGCGGGTACCTTGAATTGCTCGGTGAGCAGCCGCGCTTCCACGTCCGAGATCATCAGGCTGATGTCACAGCGGTAGATCGCGGCAATCTCGCGCTTGGCGATGTCCGTATCGGCCATCAGCTGGAATTCATCATCCAGCGCCGGCGCGAACAGGGCGCTGAAATCCTCGCTGTGGGGATGGGCTTTGAGGTGATCCTTCAGACGCTGCTGGCGCGCGTCGCGCAGACTCTGCAGGTCACAGGTTTCCAGCACCCGCAGGGCATCGGGACAGTGCTTCTCAACGCGCCAGCCGAACTGTTCCTCCATCATGAAACGGTCGAACAGCACGATATCCGGCGCCAGTTCGCGGACAAAATCATCGAAGCTGCTGTTATTGAGTTCTATGGCACATTCGGCGATGCCCAGTGCAGTCAAGTCGGCCTTGTGTTCGCCAATAGTGGCGGGGCTGCTGAAGGTGATATCCCAACCTTGCGTAAGAAAACTCTCAAGAATTTGCATCATATGCCCGCCGGCGGCCGAGGAACGGGGTTCCGGCCAGACGTATCCAATGACCAGGACTTTGGTGGCAGGGGCATTCATCGACATCGTTTTCCTTGAGGGGCAGGGCGCAAAGCGCGCAATTAAACCATAACCGACGACATGACAATTTATGTTTGGCGGTAGGTAGCGAACGTACTTTGTGGTTAACTTCGGCCTCTCGAATTCGTTAAACCCAAATCAGCATAAGGATTCCGTTCATGGCTCAAGTCACCCTTCGTGGTAACCCTGTCCAGGTTGAAGGCGAATTGCCGAAAACCGACACCCAAGCCCCTGATTTCACCCTGACTGCCGGCGATCTGTCGGACGCGACCCTGGCGACCTTCGCCGGCAAGCGCAAAGTGCTGAACATCTTCCCAAGCGTCGACACCCCGACCTGCGCGACCTCGGTTCGCAAGTTCAATGCCCAGGCCAACGACCTGAGCAACACCGTCGTGCTGTGCATTTCCTCTGACCTGCCGTTTGCCCAGAAGCGTTTCTGCGGCACTGAAGGCCTGGACAATGTGCTGAGCCTGTCGGACTTCCGCAACGCTGACTTCGCGGTCGACTACGGCGTTTCGCTGGCTGACGGTCCACTGCAAGGCTTGACCGCCCGCGCCGTGGTGGTATTGGACGAGAACAACAACGTGCTGCACAGCGAACTGGTGCCAGAAATCGGCCAAGAGCCAAACTACGAAGCAGCCCTGGCTGTTTTGAAGTAACTGTTCCGGTACGTTACTGTCGTTTTGCAGTAACACGCTTGATGCATGATTGCGGCCTGGCCTAGTCCAGGCCGTTTTTATTGGTAGCTCAGATGCTTAGCGAAACGGCCGATGAACTAAGGTCAGAAGTTAAAAGTTGTAAGCCCAAGGTAAATAGCCGGTAAAGGCGCTTTTCTAAATGCGCCCCAGTGCTTATCTTTCAGCCTCCCAAAGAAGAAGCTCTCGCGCCCAATGGTTGATCACTCCATGCAATCCTCCCCCCGTAAGTCCCGCCGCTGGCTGTTCGGCCTGCTTGTGCTGCTGGTTATTGCCGGCCTGTGCTGGAAGTTCTGGCCCGCCAGCCACAAGGATGCCGCCGCGCAGGCGCCAGCCGGACGTGCCGGCAAGTCGGGGATGATGCGCCCGGGTTTCGGTGGCTCTACCGGCCCGGTGCCAGTGCGTGTGGCGCCTGCGGTGCTGGGCGAATTCCCGGTGTACTACAAGGCGCTGGGCACGGTTACTGCGCTCAATACCATCAATGTGCGCAGCCGGGTGGGCGGTGAGTTGGTAAAGATCGCCTTTGAAGAAGGCCAGATGGTCAAGGCCGGTGACCTGCTCGCCGAGATCGACCCGCGCAGTTACCAGAACGCCTTGCTCCAGGCCCAGGGCACGCTGATGCAGAACCAGGCCCAGCTGAAAAACGCCCAGGTCGACGTGCAGCGTTACCGCGACCTGTACGCCCAGGACAGTATCGCCAAGCAGACCCTGGACACCGCCGAAGCGCTGGTCCTGCAATACCAGGGTACGGTCAAGACCAACCAGGGTGCGGTGGATGACGCCAAGCTCAACCTCGAATTCACCAAGATCCGTGCGCCAATCAGCGGCCGCGTCGGCTTGCGCCAGGTCGACGTCGGCAACCTGGTAGCAGCCAACGACACCACGTTCCTCGCCGTTATCACTCAAACCCAGCCGATCAGCGTGGCCTTCACCTTGCCGGAGAGCACACTGGAAACCGTGCTCGCCCGCTACCACGCCGGCAACAAGCTGCCCGTGGAAGCCTGGGACCGTGGCGACGTGAAGCAACAGGCTACCGGCGTGCTGCAGAGCCTGGACAACCAGATCGACGTCACCACCGGCACCCTGAAATTCAAGGCGCGCTTTGATAACAAGGACCAGGCGCTGTTCCCCAACCAGTTCGTCAATGTGCACCTGCTGGCCGACACCCTGCATAACGTCGTGCTGGCGCCGTCGGCGGCGATCCAGTTCGGCAACACCGGCACCTTCGTCTATGTGCTCGACGGCGATAAGAAGGTCAAGGTGCAGCCGCTGGTGGTGGGGGATACCGATGGCGACAACACCGTGATCAAAGAGGGCCTCAAGGCCGGCGATCGCGTGGTGCTGGAAGGCACCGACCGCTTGAAGGACGGCAGTGAAATCGAAGTGGTCAACGACAGCAGCGAAGTGCCGACCACCCCGACCGAGCACCTGCAAGGCAAGCCCGCGGCGAAAGGGGAGACCGGCACCACTGCCGGCAAGGCGCAAAAGGTCGGTTCATGAACCTGTCGCGGCTGTTTATCCTTCGCCCGGTCGCCACCACGCTGAGCATGCTGGCCATTGTGTTGGCCGGCATCATTTCGTATCGCTTGCTGCCGGTGTCGGCCTTGCCCCAGGTGGATTACCCGACGATCCGCGTGATGACCCTGTACCCCGGCGCCAGCCCCGACGTGATGACCAGTGCGGTCACCGCGCCGCTGGAACGCCAGTTCGGGCAAATGCCCGGCCTTACGCAGATGGCCTCCACCAGCTCCGGCGGTGCGTCGGTGCTGACCCTGCGCTTCAACCTCGACATCAACATGGATGTCGCCGAGCAGCAGGTGCAGGCCGCGATCAACGCCGCGACCAACCTGTTGCCCAAGGACCTGCCGGCGCCGCCGGTGTACAACAAGGTCAACCCGGCGGATACCCCGGTACTGACCTTGGCAATCACCTCCAAGACCATGCTGCTGCCCAAGCTCAACGACCTGGTCGACACGCGCATGGCGCAGAAAATCGCGCAGATCAGCGGCGTCGGCATGGTCAGCATCGCGGGCGGCCAACGCCAGGCGGTGCGCATCAAGGTCAACCCCGAGGCCCTGGCGGCCAATGGCTTGAACCTGTCGGACGTGCGTACCCTGATTGCCGCGTCCAACGTCAACCAGCCCAAGGGTAATTTCGACGGCCCCACCCGCGTGTCGATGCTCGACGCCAACGACCAATTGGTCTCGCCCCAGCAATACGCCGAACTGATCCTGGCCTACAACAATGGCGCGCCGCTGCGCCTGAAAGACGTAGCCCAGATCGTCGACGGCGCCGAAAACGAACGCCTTGCCGCCTGGGCCAACGAAAACCAGGCTGTGCTGCTGAATATCCAGCGCCAGCCGGGGGCCAACGTGATCGAGGTGGTGGACCGCATTAAGGCGCTGTTGCCGAGCATCACTGACAACCTGCCGGCCGGCCTCGACGTAACGGTACTCACCGACCGCACCCAGACCATCCGCGCCTCGGTCAAAGACGTGCAGCACGAATTGCTCATCGCCATTGCCCTGGTGGTGATGGTGACGTTCCTGTTCCTGCGCCGGGTCAGCGCCACGATCATTCCTTCCATTGCCGTGCCGCTGTCCCTGGTGGGCACCTTTGGCGTGATGTACCTGGCGGGGTTCTCCATCAATAACCTGACGCTGATGGCCTTGACCATCGCCACTGGTTTTGTGGTGGACGATGCCATCGTGATGCTGGAGAACATCTCCCGTTATATCGAGGAAGGCGAAACGCCGCTGGCCGCCGCGCTCAAGGGCGCCAAGCAGATCGGCTTCACCCTGATTTCCCTGACGCTGTCGCTGATCGCGGTACTGATTCCGCTGCTGTTCATGGCTGACGTGGTAGGGCGGCTGTTCCGAGAGTTCGCCATCACCCTCGCGGTGGCGATCCTGATTTCCCTGGTAGTCTCGCTGACCCTCACGCCCATGATGTGCGCGCGCTTGCTCAAGCGCGAACCCAAGATCGAGGAGCAAAGTCGCTTCTACAAGGCCAGCGGCGCCTGGATCGATTGGTTGATCGCACGTTACGGCAGCATGCTGCAGTGGGTGCTCAAGCATCAGCCGCTGACCCTGCTGGTGGCCATCGCGACCCTGGGCCTGACCGTGTTCCTGTACCTGATCGTGCCCAAGGGTTTCTTCCCGGTGCAGGACACCGGCGTGATCCAGGGTATTTCCGAAGCGCCACAGTCGATTTCCTTTGCGGCCATGAGCCAGCGCCAGCAGGACCTGGCGAAGATCATCCTGGCCGATCCCGCTGTGGAAAGCCTGTCTTCCTACATTGGTGTGGACGGCGACAACGCCACCCTCAACAGCGGGCGCCTGCTGATCAACCTCAAGGCCCACGGCCAGCGTGACCTGAGCGCGGCCCAGGTGATCACCCGCCTGCAGCCGGAAATCGACAAGCTGGTGGGCATCCGTCTGTTCATGCAGCCGGTGCAGGACCTGACCATCGAAGACCGCGTGAGCCGTACCCAGTACCAGTTCAGCATGTCTTCGCCGGACGCCGAGTTGCTGGCATTGTGGAGTGACAAACTGGTCCACGCGTTGAGCCAGTTGCCTGAACTCACTGACGTCGCCAGCGACCTGCAGGACAAGGGCTTGCAGGTGTACCTGGTGATCGACCGCGACGCGGCTTCGCGCCTGGGCGTCAGCGTATCGACCATCACCGACGCGTTGTATGACGCCTTCGGCCAGCGGCAGATCTCCACCATCTACACCCAGGCCAGCCAGTACCGCGTGGTGTTGCAGGCCCAGTCCGGCGAAACCCTCGGCCCGGATGCGCTGAACCAGATCCACGTGAAAACCACCGACGGCGGCCAGGTGCGCCTGTCCAGCCTGGCCCGTGTGGAACAGCGCCAGGCGCAATTGGCGATTGCGCACATCGGCCAGTTCCCGGCAGTGATGATGTCGTTCAACCTGGCCCCCGGCGTTGCGCTGGGCAAAGGTGTGGAGCTGATCAACCAGACCCAGAAAGACATTGGCATGCCGGTGGGCGTGCAGACTCAGTTCCAGGGCGCGGCCCAGGCCTTCGAAGCCTCGCTGTCGAGCACTTTGCTGCTGATCCTGGCGGCGGTGGTCACCATGTACATCGTGCTGGGTGTGCTCTACGAGAGCTATATCCACCCGATCACCATTCTCTCGACTTTGCCGTCGGCGGCGGTGGGGGCCTTGCTGGCGTTGCTGCTCAGCGGCAATGACCTGGGCATGATCGCGATCATCGGCATCATCTTGCTGATCGGTATCGTCAAGAAGAACGCGATCATGATGATCGACTTCGCCCTCGATGCCGAACGCAACCAGGGCCTTGACCCGCAGACCGCGATCTACCAGGCGGCGCTGCTGCGCTTCCGGCCCATCCTGATGACCACGCTGGCCGCATTGTTCGGCGCGGTGCCGTTGATGCTCGCCACCGGTTCCGGTGCGGAACTGCGTCAGCCGCTGGGGCTGGTGATGGTGGGTGGCCTGTTGGTGAGCCAGGTGCTCACCCTGTTCACCACGCCGGTGATCTACCTGTACTTCGATCGTTTGGGCCGTCGCTGGCGCAAAGAGCCGCAAAGCCTGGAGCCGGTTGAGTCATGAACCTGTCCGGACCCTTCATCCGCCGGCCGGTCGCGACCATGCTGCTGAGCCTGGCGATCCTGTTGCTGGGCGGCGTGAGCTTCAACCTGTTGCCGGTGTCGCCGCTGCCGCAGATCGACTTCCCGGTGATCGTGGTGTCGGCCAGCTTGCCCGGTGCCAGCCCCGAGGTGATGGCGTCTACGGTGGCGACGCCGCTGGAGCGCTCGTTCGGCGCGATTGCCGGCATCACCACCATGAGCAGTTCGTCGAGCCAGGGTTCTACGCGGGTGATCCTGGCGTTCGACTCCGACCGCGATATCAACGGCGCGGCGCGGGAAGTGCAGGCGGCGATCAATGCCTCGCGCAACCTGCTGCCCAGCGGTATGCGCAGCATGCCCACCTACAAGAAGATCAACCCGTCCCAGGCGCCGATCATGGTGCTGTCGCTGACCTCGGACGTGTTGCAAAAGGGCCAGCTGTACGACCTTGCCTCGACCATTCTGTCGCAGAGCCTGTCCCAGGTGCCCGGCGTCGGTGAAGTGCAGATCGGCGGCAGCTCCTTGCCGGCGGTGCGTATCGAGCTCGAACCCAAGGCCCTCGACCAGTACGGCGTGGCCCTCGACGATGTGCGCAACACCATCGCCAACGCTAACCAGCGCCGGCCCAAGGGTTCCCTGGAAGACAGCCAGCGCAACTGGCAGATCCAGGCCAATGACCAGTTGGAAAAGGCCAAGGACTACGAACCGCTGCTGATCCGCTACCAGAACGGCGCGGCGCTGCGCCTGGGCGACGTGGCCAAGATCAGTGACGGCGTGGAAGACCGCTACAACAGCGGTTTCTTCAACAACGAACCGGCGGTGCTGCTGGTGATCAACCGCCAGTCTGGCGCCAACATCATCGAGACGGTCCGGCAGATCAAGGCGCAGTTACCGGCGTTGCAGGCGGTGCTGCCGTCCAGCGTCAAGCTGAGCCTGGCCATGGACCGCTCGCCGGTAATCACCGCGACTCTGCACGAAGCCGAGATGACCTTGCTCATCGCCGTGGGCCTGGTGATCCTGGTGGTGTACCTGTTCCTCGGTAACTTCCGCGCCTCGCTGATCCCCACCCTGGCGGTGCCGGTCTCATTGGTGGGCACTTTTGCGGTGATGTACCTGTACGGGTTCTCGCTGAACAACTTCTCGTTGATGGCGTTGATCCTGGCCACCGGTTTGGTGGTGGACGATGCCATCGTGGTGCTGGAGAACATTTCGCGGCATATCGACGAGGGCGTGCCGCCAATGAAGGCAGCGTACCTGGGGGCCCAGGAAGTCGGCTTTACCTTGCTGTCGATGAACGTGTCGCTGGTGGCGGTATTCCTCTCCATCCTGTTCATGGGGGGGATTGTCACCAACCTGTTCCGCGAGTTTTCCATCACCTTGTCGGCGGCGATCATTGTGTCGCTGATTGTTTCGCTGACCCTGACCCCGATGCTCTGCGCGCGCTGGCTCAAGCCGCATGTGAAGGGCGAGATGACCGGTTTGCAACGCTGGAGCCAGAAGGTCAACGACCGCATGGTCGCCGGCTACGCCACCAGCCTGGACTGGGTGTTGCGCCATCGACGCCTGACCTTGCTCAGTCTGTTGCTGACCATCGGCATGAACGTGGCGCTGTATGTGGTGGTGCCGAAGACCTTCATGCCCCAGCAGGACACTGGCCAGTTGATCGGTTTTGTGCGCGGTGATGACGGGCTGTCGTTCAGCGTGATGCAGCCGAAAATGGAAACCTTCCGCAAGGCGGTGCTCAAGGACCCGGCGGTGCTCAGCGTGGCCGGCTTCATTGGCGGCAACAACGGCACCAACAATGCGGTGATGCTGGTGCGCTTGAAGCCCATCAGCGAGCGCAAGATTTCCGCCCAGGCGGTGATCGAGCGTCTGCGCAAGGAGGTGCCGCTGGTGCCGGGCGGGCGGTTATTCCTGATGGCCGACCAGGACCTGCAATTCGGCGGCAGCCGCGACCAGACCAGCGCGCAGTATTCCTACATCCTGCAAAGCGGCGACCTGGCGGCATTGCGCCTGTGGTACCCGAAAGTGGTGGCGGCCTTGCGCGAGCTGCCAGAACTCACTGCCATCGACGCCCGTGAAGGCCGGGGCGCGGCGCAGGTCACGCTGATTGTCGACCGCGACCAGGCCAAGCGCCTGGGCATCGACATGAACATGGTCACGGCGGTGCTCAACAACGCCTACAGCCAGCGGCAGATTTCCACCATCTATGACAGCCTCAACCAGTACCAGGTGGTGATGGAGGTCAATCCCAAATATGCCCAGGACCCGATCACCCTCAACCAGATGCAGGTGATTACCTCCACGGGCGCACGGGTGCCGCTGTCGACCATTGCCCATTATGAGAACAGCCTGGCCGACGACCGCGTCAGCCACGAAGGCCAGTTCGCCTCGGAGAACATCGCGTTCGACATGGCCCCCGGCGTGACGGTGGAGCAGGGCACCGCCGCTATCGAACGGGCGATTGCCAAGGTCGGCTTGCCCGAAGACGTGATCGCCAAGATGGCCGGTACCGCCGATGCCTTTGCAGCCACGCAGAAGGGCCAGCCGTTCATGATCCTCGGCGCGCTGGTGGCGGTGTACCTGGTGCTGGGTATTCTGTATGAAAGCTACATTCACCCGCTGACCATCCTCTCGACCTTGCCGTCGGCCGGTGTCGGCGCGATGCTCGCGATCTACCTGACCGGGGGCGAATTCAGTCTGATTTCCTTGCTGGGGCTGTTCCTGCTGATCGGCGTGGTGAAAAAAAACGCGATCCTGATGATCGACCTGGCCTTGCAGTTGGAACGCCACGATGGCATGAACCCGCTGGAATCAATCCGCAGCGCCTGCCTGTTGCGTTTGCGCCCGATCCTGATGACCACCCTGGCAGCCATCCTCGGCGCCTTGCCGTTGCTGCTGGGCGCGGGCGATGGTGCGGAAATGCGCCGTCCGTTGGGCCTGACGATTATCGGCGGCCTGGTGTTCAGCCAGGTCCTGACCCTTTACACCACCCCGGTGGTCTACCTCTATCTCGACCGCGCGCGCCATCGCTTCAACAAATGGCGCGGCGTGCGTACCGATGCTGCCCTGGACACTGCGCTATGACCGATTCAACTCACGCCAATGCACCACGTCCGCGCGATTCAACGACTCCCGGCGTACCGCATTCCCCTGTAGGAGCCGGCTTGCCGGCGATAAACGCCCAGGCACCACGTACCTCCCGGTTGGGCGCGTTATCGTTGGCGACCTTCGCGAGCAAGCTCGCACCTACGGTGGGGTTGGCGTTGTTGCTCAGCGCCTGCGCCGTTGGCCCGGACTACCACCGGCCAGAGGTCATCGAGCCGGCGCAATTCAAGGAAGCCCAAGGCTGGCGCCAAGCCACCCCAAGCGACTCCCTGGCCCGTGGCGCCTGGTGGGAACTGTACGGCGACCGTCAGCTCAACGACCTGGTAGTACGCCTGAACACGTCCAACCAAACCGTAGCCCAGGCCGAAGCACGCTTCCGCCAGGCCCAGGCCCTGGTGCGCAGCTCCCGGGGCGCGTTTTACCCGACTGTCGACCTGAGCGTCGGGAAAACCCGCGCCAGCCAGGGCACCGGCAGCAGCAACGCGAGCCTGAGCAGCTCCAGCAGCGGCATCCGCGACACCCTCAATGCCCAGTTGGGCGTGAGCTGGGAAGCGGACATCTGGGGCAAATTGCGCCGTGGCTTGGAAGCCAATGAAGCCAGCGCCGAAGCCAGCTCGGCGGATTTGGCGGCGATGCGCCTGAGCCAACAATCGGAACTGGTGCAAAGCTACCTGCAACTGCGCGTCATGGATGAACAAACGCGCTTGCTGCAAGCCACGCTGGAGACCTATCAGCGCTCCCTGCAAATGACCGAAAACCAATACCGTGCCGGGGTTTCCGGCAAGGACGCGGTGGCCCAGGCACAAACCCAGCTCAAGACCACCCAGGCCAGCCTGATCGACCTGATCTGGCAGCGCGCCCAGCTGGAAAACGCGATTGCAGTGTTGATCGGCGAAGCGCCGGCCAACTTCAACCTGGCGGTGAGCAAGGACATCCCGGCACTGCCGCAGATTCCAGTGAGCCTGCCATCGCAACTGCTGGAGCGCCGCCCGGACATCGCCTCGGCCGAACGCTCGGTGATTGCCGCCAACGCCAACATCGGCGTGGCCAAGGCCGCCTACTACCCGGACCTGAGCCTTAGCCTGGCCGGTGGTTACTCCAGCAGCACCTACGCCGACTGGATCAGCCTGCCGAACCGCTTCTGGTCGGTGGGGCCAAAACTGGCCATGACGTTGTTTGACGGTGGCCAACGGTCAGCGGAAGTCGACCGCACCATCGCCAGCTACGACGAGACTGTCGCCAAGTACCGCCAGACCGTGCTGGATGGTTTCCGTGAAGTGGAAAACTACATGGTGCAGCTCAAGGTGCTGGAAGACGAGGCGGTGGTCAGCAATGAAGCACTGGACGCCGCCCGTGAATCGTTACGTCTGACCCAGAACCAATACAAGGCGGGGCTGATTGCCTACCTGGATGTGGTCACCACGCAAGCCACAGCCCTGAGCAACGAACGCACGGTATTGACGTTGCTGCAGACACGCCTGGTGGCCAGTGTGCAATTGATCGCGGCATTGGGCGGTGGCTGGGACGGGCAGACGCCGATTGCCGAGAAAGACTGACTCTGCAACGCCGGTCATCTGTAGAAGCCGGCTTGCCGGCTTCTACAGGGGGGGTGAAGGTCGACCTCCGCGCAGTGCAAAGGCGCGGTCGTCGAGGGTCTTTTGAGCCAGTAGATTGGCGTCAAAATGCCACTAATGGCCCTCTGATAATTAATCAACTGCTCAAGAATTATTCTCGCTACAATCGCCCGCTTTGCCACCTGGCACGGGCGTCTCAGGCCCGCTGCGCACGAGAAGTCCCATGCTCATCGGTAGTTATTCACCCTCACTGGTCGTGATCTCACTGTTCGTTGCGATCCTGGCTTCCTACACCGCACTGGATCTCTCCGGTCGCATCGCTACCGCCAAAGGTCGTACCGTTTATCTATGGATAGCCGGCGGCGCCATGGCGATGGGTGTGGGGGTGTGGTCGATGCATTTCATCGGCATGCTGGCGCTGCGCTTGCCGTTTGCCCTGGGCTTCGATTTGGGCATCACCGCGCTGTCGTTGTTGATCGCGGTGTTGTCGAGCGGCTTTGCCTTGTGGTTGATCAGCCAGCCGCGTTTGCCTGCCTGGCAACTGGGGTTTGGCGCGCTGGTCATGGGCACCGGCATCGCGTGCATGCATTACACCGGCATGGCCGCGATGCGCATGACCCCAGGCATCGACTATGACCCCACCTTGTTTGGCGCGTCGTTGCTGATCGCCGTGGTCGCGTCTGGCGCTGCACTGTGGATCGCCCACAATTTGCGCCGTAGCACACCGTACGTGCGTCTTTTACGAGGTGGCGCAGCGGTGGTGATGGGCTTTGCCATCGTCGGCATGCATTACACCGGCATGGCCGCGGCACGTTTCGCCGATGACAGTTTCTGCGGCGCTGCGCTGAACGGCTTGAGCGGCAAGGGCCTGGATAACCTGGTGCTGGTCACGACCCTGGCGGTGCTGGCCATTGCCTTGCTCACCTCGCTGCTCGACGCCCGCCTGGAAGTCCGCACCGCTGTGCTGGCCGATTCCCTGACCCAAGCCAACCAGGAATTGACCCATCTGGCCCTGCACGACATGCTCACTGGCCTGCCGAATCGCACGTTGCTGGCCGATCGCATTCAACAGGCCATGCAAGCGGTGAAAGAGCAGGGCGGTTGCTTTGCGTTGATGTTTATCGACCTCGACGGCTTCAAACCGGTCAACGATGCCTTTGGTCATCACATGGGTGACCAATTGTTGCGTGAAGTCGGCCTGCGCCTGCGCGAAGACTTGCGCAGCCAGGACACCTTGGCGCGCATCGGCGGCGATGAGTTTGTGTTGCTGGTGCAACTGACCCAGCCGGACGATGCCCTTGGCCTTGCCGAACGCCAGGTGATCCTGATCAACCGCGCCTTCCAGGTGGCCGAGCATGAGCTGAAGATCTCTGCCAGCGTCGGCATCGCAATGTTCCCGGGCAACGGTGGCAACCCTCAGGAATTGCTGATGAACGCCGACGCCGCGATGTACCACGCCAAAGGCATGGGCAAGAACGGCTACAGCTTCTTTGACGTGTCGATGAACAACAACGCACGCAAGCAATTGCAGCTGTTGCAGGACTTGCGTAATGCGGTGGAACAAGAGCAATTGCGCCTGTACTACCAACCCAAGTTCGACGCGCTCAGCGGCATCCCGGTCGGCGCCGAAGCCTTGCTACGCTGGGAACACCCGCAACAGGGGTTGCTGCTACCGGCGACGTTTATCGAACTGGCGGAAAAGACCGGCTTGATCATTCCAATTGGGGAGTGGGTGCTCAACGAAGCCTGCCGTCAAATGAGTCTGTGGTACGTTCAGGGCTACGAAGATTGGCGCATCGCCGTGAACCTGTCGGCCTTGCAGTTCTGCCACGCCGGGTTGGTCAAGAGCGTGGCGGCGGCCCTTGAGCGGCACCAATTGCCGGCCAACAGCCTGACCCTGGAAATCACCGAAACCACGGCCATGAGCGACGCCGACGCGAGCATGACGGTGTTGCAGCAGCTGTCGGACATGGGCGTCGACTTGTCCATCGATGACTTCGGCACCGGTTATTCCAGCCTGATGTACCTCAAGCGCCTGCCGGCCAACGAGCTGAAGATCGACCGAGGCTTTGTGCGCGACCTGGAACACGACAGCGACGACGCCGCCATCGTCTCGGCCATCGTTGCCCTTGGCCAGGCCCTGGGGTTACGGATTGTTGCCGAGGGTGTCGAGACGGATGTGCAGCAAAATTTCCTGACACGGCTTGGGTGCAATTCCCTGCAGGGTTACCTGCTGGGCCACCCGTTGCCAGCAGAGGGCTTCATGGCAGATATCCAACGCGCCGAAGAGGCCGTTGCGCCTGACAAAAGCCGTGCGTGACAGGTATTCTTGGATCCAACCCTAAACATCAGGTTGAATCAGGAGATCGCACGCATGGACAAAGTCGTCATCATCACCGGGGGCAGTCGCGGGATTGGCGCCGAGACGGCCTTGCTGGCCGCTCGCCAAGGCTATCGCATCTGCATCAACTACCAGTCCGACGAAGAGGCGGCCCACCGCGTACTGGAACAAGTGCGTGCGCTGGGCGCCCAAGCCATTGCCGTGCGGGCAGATGTGAGCATCGAGGATGAAGTGGTCGCGTTGTTCCATCGTGTGGACGCCGAGCTGGGTCGTGTGACCGCACTGGTCAACAATGCGGGCACGGTGGGGCACAAGTCCCGCGTTGACGAGATGTCCGAGTTCCGCATCCTGAAAATCATGAAGACCAACGTGCTCGGCCCGATCCTGTGCGCCAAGCATGCGGTGCTGCGCATGTCGCCCAAGCATGGCGGGCAGGGCGGCAGTATCGTCAACGTGTCGTCGGTGGCGGCTCGCTTGGGTTCGCCTGGTGAATATGTCGACTACGCAGCGTCCAAAGGTGCACTCGACACCTTCACCCTCGGTTTGTCAAAAGAGGTGGCGGGTGAGGGCATTCGCGTCAACGCCGTGCGCCCCGGCTACATCTTCACCGACTTCCATGCCCTGAGCGGTGATCCGGACAGAGTCAGCAAGCTCGAGTCCGGTATTCCCATGGCCCGGGGTGGGCGCCCGGATGAGGTGGCCGAGGCGATCATCTGGTTACTGTCAGACAAGGCTTCCTACGCCACTGGCACATTCCTCGATCTGGGCGGAGGTCGCTAGACGTCGGTTAGGTACGCAGATGGCGCAGCACTGGATAACCCTTCTCGGAAAACGCCTTGAGTAGGCTGGCTTCCGAGTTATCCAGCAGGCTGTAGCCATTGCTGGCGAGACCGTCGATTTTCCCGTTGCGGCTGTGGCTGCCGTTCAAGTAACGGTCGTCGAGGTTGTCGATAAAACGCAAGACTTTATCCAGGTTGTAGATCGCGTTCGCCCGGACCTCCGGGTTGGCGCTGTCCCAATCACCCACGTTTCGTTTCAAATCATCGATCAGGTGGTAATTGTCACGGTTGTCCAGGAAGCTTTTCAACACGGGGCTCTGTTCGATGATCCTGTCGGCCGAGCGATGGTCGCCGACAGGACGGCCCATGGGGCCGTTCATCTCGCGCACTTGTTTCTGTTCGTCTGCACGCATGTAGTTTGGGGGGACCGGAAGCGGTGTGAGGCAGGAAACGCTCGCTGTTAGCATGGGAAAACTCCAGGTTGAGAACAGGAAAAAGTTTCCTTGTGTGGCCTCCTGATGGGTTCGGTTCCGATTCAAAACGAGCGCACGATTCTTCCCAGTGTTTCCATGGCTTTCTCCGACGCCTCGTTCCACGGGCTGCCGTAATTCAAGCGAATGCAGTTCCGGAAGCGCTGGGTCGCCGAGAAGATCGGCCCCGGCGCGATGCTGATGCCCTGCGCCAACGCCATCTGGAACAACTTCAACGAATCCGTCTGCTCCGGCAGCTCCAGCCACAGGAAATACCCGCCGGCCGGTTGGCTGACCCGCGTCTGTGCCGGGAAATAGCGGGCGATCGCGGCCAGCATGGCGCTTTGCTGTTCTTCCAGGGCATAGCGCAGTTTGCGCAGGTGCCGGTCATAACCGCCGTGCTGCAAGTAATCGGCAATCGCCGCCTGGGCCGGCATTGACGGACAGAGCGAGGTCATCAGCTTCAGCCGCTCAACCTTCTGCGCAAAGCGTCCGGCTGCCACCCAGCCGACGCGATAGCCCGGAGCCAGGCTTTTGGCGAAGGAGCCGCAATGCATCACCAAGCCTTCGGTATCGAACGCCTTGGCGGGTTTCGGGGCCTGTTGGCCGTAATAGAGTTCGGCGTACACATCGTCTTCGATCAAGGGCACCTGATGGCCGCGCAACAGTTCCACCAGGGCCTGTTTCTTGGCTTCCGGCAGGGTTGCGCCCATGGGGTTCTGGAAGCTGGTCATGGTCCAGCAGGCCTTGATCGGGTAGCGCTCAAGGCTTTGTGCGAGGGCGTTGAGGTCGATGCCGTCGCGCGGGTGCACCGGAATTTCCACTGCCTTGAGTTTCAAACGCTCCAGCACTTGCAGGCAGGCGTAGAACGCCGGGGCTTCGATGGCCACCAGGTCACCCGGTTCGGTGACCGCCTGCAGGCACAGGTTCAAGGCCTCCAAAGCGCCGTTGGTGATCAGCAGTTCTTCCATCGGTAGCATCAGGCCGCCGACCATGTAGCGCAGGGCGATCTGCCGGCGCAGTTGCGGGTTGCCCGGCGACATGTCGGTGACCACCAGTCGTGGGTCCATTTCGCGGCTGGCGCTGGCCAGGGAGCGTGCCAGGCGCGGCAGCGGAAACAGCATGGGGCTGGGAAACGCCGAGCCGAACGGTACGGTGTTCGGGTCTTTGATCGAGTCGAGTACCGAGAACACCAGTTCGCTCACATCCACTTCGGTGGACTCATGCACCTGCTCGCTCACCACCGGCTCGGAAAATGGGCTGGGCGCATGGGTATTGACGAAGTAACCGGAGCGCGGTCGCGCGCGGATCAGGCCTCGGCGCTCAAGCAGGTAGTAGGCCTGGAACACCGTGGACGGGCTGACGCCGTAGGTCTGGCTGGCATAGCGCACCGACGGCACCCGCTGGCCGGGGCCAAGGACGCCGGAGCGAATCAGTTCTGCAATGTCGTCGGCGAATTTTTCGTAGCGTTTCATGGGGGCCTTAACAGTTTTTTCAGACTTGGCAGCGATTAAATTGTGGGATCTCCACATATTCAGACAGATTTCAGCGGTTCAGCGGCGCCACGAAGCGGCTATCAGCGGCGCTGTAGATCCACGGCTCATCCACGTCCGTGACCTTGAAACGCAAGGTCTGCGAACTGCTCGCCGGTTTATCCGCCAGCAATGCCACCGACACCGGCACATCGGTGATTTCCCCAGGCGCAAGGCTGATCTCGCTCTTGCCTTGCAACTGGAAGCCGTCGGCGTCCACCAGTTCCAGGCGATAGTCCTGACGCTGCTGGGTCTTGTTGATCACCTTGAGGCTGTAGATGTTCTCGATCAGACCCTGGGCATTTTCACGGAACATGCCACGGTCCTTGGTCACGTCCAGCGACACCATCGGCCGCTCTACCAACGCCACTACCAACGCAGCAATCATCACCAACAGCACGGCACTGTAGCCGATCAGGCGCGGCCTTAGCAGGTGCGTCTTGCCGCCTTGGAGTTGATGTTCGCTGGTGTAGCTCACCAGGCCACGCGGGTAGCCCATCTTGTCCATGATCGAATCGCAGGCGTCGATGCACGCCGCGCAGCCAATGCACTCCATTTGCAGGCCGTCGCGGATGTCGATGCCGGTGGGGCAGACCTGCACGCACAACTGGCAGTCGATGCAGTCGCCCAGGCCGACGTCGGCAGGTTTGACTTCACGTTTGCGTGGACCACGGCTTTCGCCGCGCGCCACGTCGTAGGAAATGGTCAGGGTGTCTTTGTCGAACATCACGCTCTGGAACCGCGCATACGGGCACATGTGCATGCACACCGCTTCGCGCAGCCAACCGGCGTTGATGTAGGTGGCGCCGGTAAAGAACAGCACCCAGAACAGGCTGACGCCGCCCATCTGCCAGGTCAGCAGTTCGGTCGCCAGGGGCCGGATCGGCGTGAAATAGCCGACAAACGTCAGGCCGGTCAGCACGCTGATCCCCAGCCACAAGGTGTGCTTGGCCGAGCGTCGCGCCAGCTTGTTCAGGCTCCAGGGCGCCGCGTGCAGCTTGATACGCTGGTTGCGTTCGCCTTCGGTGACTTTTTCGCACCACATGAACAGCCAGGTAAACGAGCTTTGCGGGCAGGTGTAGCCGCACCACACGCGGCCGGCAAACACGGTGATCGCAAACAGGCCGAAGGCGCAGATGATCAACAGTGCCGACAACAGGATGAAATCCTGCGGCCAGAAGGTCGCGCCAAAGATATGGAATTTGCTTTCAGCCAGGTCCCACAGCACCGCCTGCCGATCGTCCCAGTTCAGCCACACCGTGCCGAAAAACGCCAGGAACAGGAAGGCTGCACCGCTCACGCGCAAGGTACGGAACAGGCCGGTGAAACTGCGGGTATGAATCAGGTTGTCGCTGGATTTGGCCTTCACCTTCTTTGGGTGTGTGGGCTCAAAAATTTCCACGGTTGGGATGTGTTCGCTCATGGTCGTTCGCTCATCAGCCTCCATCAGGCGGATGAACTATGCGCGTGACACTGTTTGCATAACAGACTCAGCTATGGCGATAAAAAGCGGATCAGATGGGGCAGGGGAACAGCGCTGCGACAATGTGCTGCACCCCATGGCGCCAGGGGTGCAGGGTTATTTCGAGGGCGCTGACACAGATCAATTAAATCAGCGAACCAGGTTCTTCGGCCTTCACGTGCTGACGCCCGTCATGGGCACCCGCCACTGTCAAGGCGTCTGCCTCGGCCTCAGTGATATAGATCCGTTCGGCGGCCAGTTCCACGTAGGACATCGACTTGTCGAGGTCAGTAACAATATTGACCCGGGTCGCTGGCACGCTCTGTTCCTGGCCATTGTCATCAAGCGTGAAGTAGCACAGTTGGTTTTCGATACGAATGGGCATGCCGTTCTCCTTGTTCATGGGCTATAAGCGTTAGGGCCCAGCGATGTGAAGGGGTTCCAGGCAACTGACTGGCGGTCGTCGCTGTCCATCCTTTACCAACCAGACAAAGGACAGCCCAGATGGACGCGTGGTGGCATGAAGTGTGGCAAACCCTGCAAGCCGAGTTCGCCGACATCGGCGACGCCAAGCAACTCACCCAGATCACCGTGCGCCTGCTGATCGCCGCCATCCTGGGCGGCATCCTCGGCTTTGAGCGAGAGAGCAAGGGCAAGGCCGCCGGGGTGCGCACCCATATGCTGGTGGCGTTGGGCGCTGCATTGTTCGTGATGGTGCCGCAAATGTCCGGCAATCAGGCGGATGCCATGAGCCGGGTAGTGCAGGGGGTGATTGCGGGGATCGGCTTTCTGGGCGCCGGTACGATCATCAAGGGCAAGGATGATGAAGAAGGCCATGTCAAAGGCCTGACCACCGCTGCCGGTTTGTGGATGACCGCTGCGATTGGGGTCTCAGCCGGGTTGGGCCGGGAATCGACAGCGGTGCTGAGTACCTTGCTGGCATTGGCGGTGTTCAGCGTCATGCCAAAAATCGTCAAGCGTTTCGAGAAGGACTGACGATCACGGGCGGCATGGTCGTCGGCGGTTCCTCTACCGGTGGCGGCTCATTTTCGGGCGGTTCTTTTTCCGGAATCGGTTCCGGTTGGCTCGGCGGCAGCGTGGGTTTGTCGATATTCGGGTCCGGCGTTTCCGCTGGGATCGGGATATTCATCGGTGTGGCCTCCTTTGTGCTTTGCTCTATCGGTGGACATCCGCCGGGGCGAATTGATTCCCCGCTCAATGGCAGTACATCCAGCTGAACTTTTATCGCGGGCCCGGGCTCGGACCTATGACGGCCTTGCTCAGGGAGAGCAGCGTCGTATCAGAATTCGGATCAAGCAAAGAGCGTCCATAGGGCGTAAGGGGAAGATGCTCGATGACTGCTGAAACACTGACTCCAGATGAATCCTTGTTACCGTTGTCCCAGGCCTTGTTGCTGCCCAGGATCGCCATCGAAAGCACCACCCCCGTGATTGACGGCGGCGAATTCGCCGTAAAAGCCGTGGTGGGCCAGCGTGTCAACGTCACCAGCAAAGTCTTCGCCGACGGCCATGACAAGCTCGCCGTGCTGATCCGCTGGCGCCCGCTGCAGGACGAAAGCTGGCACAGCGTGGTCATGACCGACGTGGGCAACAACGGCTGGGAGGGCGCGTTTACCGTGGCCCAGCAAGGCCCTCACGAATACTGCATCGAAGCCTGGATCGATACCTTTGCCAGCTTTTGCTACGAGTTGCGCAAGAAACATGAGGCCGGCGTGCCGGTCAGCCTGGAGTTGCAGGAAGGCCGCAGCCTGGTGCTGCAGGCCGCCGAGCGCAGTGACAATGAGCTACGTGACCGCCTGATGCTGTTGCACCACGAACTCTCCGGCCTGCTGGAAACCGAGCAGGTCGCGCAGTTCCTGCACGAAGACAGTGCACACTTGATGACCCAGGCCGATCATCGCGCTTACTTGAGCATCAGTACCGTCTACCCGATCGATGTGGAGCGCGAGGCGGCGCTGTTTGCCAGTTGGTACGAGCTGTTCCCGCGCTCGATCACCGACGATCCCGCGCGCCACGGCACCTTTAATGACGTGCACTCGCGCCTGTCGATGATCCATGACATGGGTTTTGACGTGCTGTATTTCCCGCCAATCCATCCCATCGGCCGCAGCCACCGCAAAGGCAAGAACAATTCCCTGACCGCCGGCCCGGATGATCCGGGCAGCCCCTATGCCATCGGCAGCGAAGACGGCGGCCATGAGGCGATTCATCCGCAACTGGGCAGCCGCGACGACTTTCGCCGCCTGGTCCAGGCGGCCGCCGAGCATGGTCTGGAAATTGCCTTGGACTTCGCCATCCAGTGTTCCCAGGACCATCCATGGCTCAAGGAGCATCCGGGCTGGTTCAATTGGCGCCCGGACGGCACGATCAAATACGCGGAAAACCCGCCGAAGAAGTATCAGGACATCGTCAACGTCGACTTTTACGCGGCGGACGCCATTCCGGGCCTGTGGACCGAGCTGCGCGATATCGTGGTGGGCTGGGTCGAAGAGGGCGTGAAGACCTTTCGCGTCGACAACCCCCACACCAAGCCGCTGCCGTTCTGGCAATGGCTGATCAGCGATGTGCGCGCCAAGCACCCCGAGGTGATATTCCTCGCCGAGGCATTCACCACGCCGGCGATGATGGCGCGCCTGGGCAAGGTCGGCTATTCCCAGAGCTACACCTATTTCACTTGGCGCAATACCAAGGCCGAGTTGAGCGAATACCTGACGCAGTTGAACGAGTCGCCGTGGCGCGAATGCTACCGGCCGAATTTCTTCGTGAATACGCCGGATATCAACCCGGCCTTCCTGCACGAATCCGGCCGTCCCGGCTTTTTGATCCGTGCCGCGCTGGCCACCATGGGCTCAGGCCTGTGGGGCATGTATTCCGGCTTCGAACTCTGCGAAGCGGCCCCGGTGCCGGGCAAAGAAGAATACCTGGACTCGGAGAAATACGAGATTCGTCCACGGGACTTCACCGCGCCCGGCAACATCATTGCCGAGATCGCCCAACTCAACCGTATCCGTCGGCAGAACCCGGCGTTGCAGACGCACCTGGGGCTCAAGCTCTACAACGCCTGGAACGACAACATCCTGTATTTCGGCAAGCGCAGCGAGGATGGCAGTAACTTCATTTTGGTTGTAGTGAACCTTGATCCCTTCAATGCCCAGGAAGCCCATTTCGAGCTGCCACTGTGGGAGTTAGGCCTGCCGGACGACGCCCAGACCCAGGGCGAAGACTTGATGAACGGCCATCGCTGGACCTGGTATGGCAAAAGCCAGTGGATGCGGCTGGAGCCGCAGATGCCGTTTGGGATCTGGCGTATTACCACTTCTTGAAACCGGACCTGTAGGAGCCGGCTTGCCGGCGATAAGGCCCTTGGCATCGCTGCATGGCTCAAGTACGCCATCGCCGGCAAGCCGGCTCCTACAGTGACCGCGTTTCTCCCGTTCGAATATTCCAGGAGTTTCCAATGGCGAAGAAGCCCAACGCTGCCACCTTCATCAAAGACCCGCTCTGGTACAAGGACGCGGTGATCTACCAGGTTCACGTTAAATCCTATTTCGACTCCAATAACGACGGCATCGGTGATTTCCCCGGCCTGATCGCCAAGCTCGACTACATCGCCGATCTGGGCGTAAACACCATTTGGCTATTGCCGTTCTACCCCTCGCCGCGTCGCGACGATGGCTATGACATTGCCGAATACCGCGGTGTGCACAGCGACTACGGGACCATGGCCGACGCCAAGCGCTTTATTGCCGAGGCGCACAAACGTGGGCTGCGGGTGATCACTGAGCTGGTGATCAACCACACCTCCGACCAGCACCCCTGGTTCCAACGCGCGCGCAAGGCCAAGCCAGGCTCGGCGGCGCGGGACTTCTACGTGTGGTCGGATGACGACCAGAAATACGACGGCACGCGCATCATCTTCCTCGACACCGAGAAGTCGAACTGGACCTGGGACCCGGTCGCCGGCCAATACTTCTGGCACCGCTTCTATTCCCACCAACCCGATCTCAACTTTGACAACCCCCAGGTGATGAAAGCTGTGTTGTCGGTGATGCGTTACTGGCTGGATATGGGCATTGACGGCCTGCGCCTCGACGCCATTCCGTACCTGATCGAGCGCGACGGCACCAACAACGAAAACCTGCCTGAAACCCACGACGTGCTCAAGCAGATCCGCGCCGAAATCGATGCCCATTACCCCGACCGCATGCTGCTGGCCGAAGCCAACCAGTGGCCGGAAGACACCCAACTCTACTTTGGTGACAAGAAGGGCGATGACGGCGACGAATGTCATATGGCCTTCCACTTTCCGCTGATGCCACGCATGTACATGGCCCTGGCCCAGGAAGATCGCTTCCCGATCACCGACATCCTGCGCCAGACCCCGGAGATTCCGGCCAACTGCCAATGGGCGATTTTCCTGCGCAACCACGATGAACTGACCCTGGAAATGGTCACCGACAAAGAGCGCGACTACCTGTGGAACTACTACGCCGCCGACCGGCGCGCGCGGATCAACCTGGGTATTCGTCGGCGCCTTGCGCCGTTGATGGAGCGCGATCGTCGTCGTGTGGAGTTGCTCAATAGCCTGTTGCTGTCGATGCCCGGCACGCCGACCTTGTATTACGGCGATGAAATCGGCATGGGCGATAACATCTACCTCGGCGACCGCGATGGCGTGCGTACGCCGATGCAATGGTCCATCGACCGCAACGGCGGTTTCTCCCGCGCCGACCCGGCCAGCCTGGTGTTGCCGCCGATCATGGACCCGCAATACGGCTATCAATCGGTGAATGTCGAGACCCAGGCCCAGGACCCGCATTCGTTGCTGAACTGGACCCGGCGCATGCTGGCGGTGCGCAAGCAATCCAAGGCGTTCGGCCGTGGCAGCTTGAAAATGCTTTCACCGAGCAACCGCCGCATCCTGGCCTATACCCGTGAATTCACCGGCGAAGACGGGCGCAACGAGATCATCCTCTGCGTGGCCAACGTGTCGCGCAGTGCCCAGGCGGCCGAGTTGGACCTGTCAGCATTCGCCGGCATGGTGCCGGTGGAGATGCTCGGCGGGAATGCCTTCCCGCCCATCGGCCAGCTGAATTTCCTGCTGACCCTGGCGCCTTACGGCTTTTATTGGTTTGTGCTGGCGCCGGAAAACCAGATGCCCAGCTGGCATGTGGAGCCGGCCCAGAGCATGCCGGACTTCACCACGCTGGTATTGAAAAAGCGCATGGAAGAATTGCTCGAAGAACCCTGCCGCGCCTCCCTGGAACAGACCGCACTGCCGGCCTGGCTGCCCAAGCGCCGCTGGTTCGCGGGCAAGGACACGGCCATCGACAGCGTGCGCATTGCCTACGGTGTGCGCTTTGGCGATCCGCAGCATCCGGTGTTGCTCAGCGAGCTTGAAGTGACGGCCGGTGGCCAGGTCAGCCGTTATCAGTTGCCGTTCGGCTTCCTCGGTGAAGACCAGTTCACCAGCGCCTTGCCGCAGCAATTGGCTCTGGCCCGTGTACGCCGAGTGCGTCAGGTGGGGTTGGTGACTGATGCCTTCAGCCTCGAACACTTTATCCGCGCCGTCATCCAGGGTTTACAGGCGGGCACCGTGCTCAACACCAGCGAAGGCGAGCTGCGCTTTGCCGCCACGCTGCACCTGGCCAAGCTGCAACTGACGGATGAGTCCGAAGTGCGCTACCTGTCGGCCGAGCAGTCGAACAGCTCGGTGGTGGTGGGCGAGAGCCTGGTGCTCAAGCTGATCCGCAAAGTCGCCTCCGGCGTGCACCCGGAACTGGAAATGAGCGCCTACCTGACCGAAGCCGGCTACCCCAACATCTCGCCGCTACTGGGCTCGATGGTGCGTCATGATGCCGAAGGCCAAGACAACCTGCTGATGATTGCCCAAGGCTATTTGAGCAACCAGGGCGATGCCTGGGGTTGGACCCAGAACAACCTGGAAAGGGCGATTCGCGACGAACTGGCCGAAGCCATCTCCGAGCAGGAACAGCACTACAACGCCCTGGGCGAGCTGGCGGATTTTGCCGGGTTGCTCGGCCAACGCCTGGGTGAAATGCACCTGGTACTCGGCGCGAAAACCACCAACAAAGACTTCAAGCCCGAAGCCACCACGGCCAAGGACACCCAGGCCTGGGCCAAGGATGTCGGCGCGCAGTTGGACCGCGCGTTGCAACTGCTCAAACTTCATCAAAGCCAGTTGAACCCCGCGGATCAAGCGCTGGTCAGTGAATTGCTGGCGCAGAAAAAAGCCATTGCCAGCCATGTGCAGGCCTTGGCGAAAGCCACGGCCGGCGGGTTGCGTATTCGGGTCCACGGTGACTTGCACCTGGGCCAAGTGCTGGTGGTGAAGGGCGATGCCTACCTGATCGATTTCGAAGGCGAACCGGCGCGGCCACTGCACGAACGACGCGGCAAGCACAGCCCGTATAAAGATGTGAGCGGCGTGTTGCGCTCCTTCGACTACGCGGCAGCCATGGCCTTGAATGTACAAGGGGTGGACCATTCGCCCGAAGCGGACCAGGCGCGCAAACGCGTGACTGACCGTTACCTCAAAGAAGCACGCCAGGCCTTTATCCAGGCTTATCAGTCCGCTACGTCTACACTGGCGCATGACTGGCAGGATGCCAAAGGTCAGGACGCAGCGCTGACGTTGTTCAGCCTGGAGAAGGCCGCGTATGAAGTGGCCTACGAAGCGGAAAACCGCGCGACCTGGTTGCCGGTGCCCCTGCAAGGGTTGCACGGACTGTTGAGCGGGCTTGCACCTATATCGAAAACTGCACGCGGTGGGGAGACGTCATGAGCTTTACAAATAAAGAACCGCTGCAACCGAAGTTGACTGCATTGCCGGCGTCCAAGGACGTCGAAGCGCTGGTACGCGCCGAGCACCATGACCCGTTCTCGATTCTCGGGCCACACGATGATGAACACGGCGGCCAGTTTATCCGCGCGTTCCTGCCGGAGGCCTTGAGCGTCCAGGTGCTGGCGCGCGACAGCGGCGAGCCGATCGGCAGCCTGGACGCGAGCCAGGTCCCGGGGTTGTTTGTCGGGCAGTTCAAGACCCGGCAGGCGTACCTGTTGAAAATCCAGTGGGCCGGTGGTGAACAGATCACCGAAGACCCTTACAGCTTCCAACAACTGTTGCTCGGTGAAATGGACCTGTACCTGTTCGCTGAAGGCAATCACCGCGATCTCGGCAGTTGCCTGGGGGCCCAGGTGACCAGCGTCGATGGCATTGAGGGTGTGCGCTTCGCCGTGTGGGCACCGAATGCGCGGCGGGTCTCGGTGGTGGGCGACTTCAATATCTGGGACGGTCGCCGGCATCCGATGCGCCTGCGCCATCCTTCCGGCGTGTGGGAGATCTTTATCCCACGTCTGCAGCCGGGTGCGGCCTACAAGTACGAAGTACTCGGCGCTAATGGGATCCTGCCGCTCAAGGCCGACCCCGTGGCGTTGGCCACTCAACTGCCGCCGGACACGGCTTCGAAGGTTGCCGAGCCCTTGCAGGTGGACTGGCAGGACCACGAATGGATGCAATCGCGAGTCGAGAAGCAGAAGACCACCGCGCCGTTGTCGATCTATGAATTGCACGTGGGTTCCTGGCAGGCGGAGCTGGATGAAGCGGGCGAAGTGGCGCGCCAATACAACTGGCGCGAATTGGCCGAGCGCCTGATTCCCTATGTGCAGCAACTGGGTTTCACCCATATCGAGCTGATGCCGATCATGGAGCACCCTTTCGGCGGCTCCTGGGGCTACCAGGCCTTGTCACAGTTCGCACCGACGGCACGCTTCGGTTCGCCGCAGGATTTCGCCTATTTCGTCAACGCCCTGCATCAGGCCGATATCGGCGTGATCCTTGACTGGGTGCCGGCGCATTTCCCCACCGACACCCACGGCCTGGCGCAATTCGACGGCACTGCGCTGTACGAATATGCCAACCCGCTGGAAGGGTTCCATCAGGATTGGGACACGCTGATCTACAATTTGGGCCGCACCGAAGTGCATGGCTTCATGTTGGCGTCGGCGTTGCATTGGCTCAAACACTTCCATATCGACGGCCTGCGCGTGGACGCCGTGGCTTCGATGCTCTACCGCGACTACTCACGTAAAGCCGGCGAATGGGTGCCGAATCGCCATGGCGGCCGCGAAAACCTGGAAGCCATCGACTTCCTGCGTCACCTCAACGATGTGGTCGCTATCGAGGCACCTGGTGCCCTGGTGATCGCCGAGGAATCCACCGCCTGGCCCGGCGTCAGCCAGCCCACCCAGCAAGGCGGCCTGGGCTTCAACTACAAATGGAACATGGGCTGGATGCACGATTCCCTGCATTACATCCAGCAGGATCCGGTGTACCGCGCCCACCATCACAACGAGCTGAGCTTTGGCCTGGTGTATGCCTGGTCCGAGCGTTTCATCCTGCCGATCTCCCATGATGAAGTGGTGCACGGCAAGCATTCGCTGATCGACAAGATGCCTGGCGACCGTTGGCAGAAGTTCGCCAACCTGCGCGCTTACCTGGCGTTCATGTGGATGCACCCCGGCAAAAAGCTGTTGTTCATGGGCTGCGAATTCGGCCAATGGCGCGAGTGGAATCATGACCAGCAATTGGATTGGTACCTGCTGCAGTACGCCGAACACAAAGGCGTGCAGAAGCTGGTGGGCGACCTCAATCGTCTGTACCGCGAGGAGCCGGCCCTGCATGAACAGGACGACGCGCCTCAAGGCTTCCAGTGGCTGATCGGTGACGACGCGATCAACAGCGTCTACGCCTGGCTGCGCTGGAGCAAGGACGGCAAGCCGGTGTTGGTGGTGGCCAACTTCACCCCGGTGCCGCGCGAGGGTTACGCCGTCGGCGTGCCGTTTGGTGGGCGCTGGAGTGAAATGATCAACAGTGATGCGGACATGTACGCAGGATCCAATTACGGTAATGGAGGCGAGGTGTTTACCCAGGATGAACCCAAGCACGGGCAGCCGGTGTCACTGTCGTTGAATCTGCCGCCACTGGGCGTGCTGATTCTGCGGCCGGAATCGCTTTAAAGGCTCTACCTTGCTGGATTCTGTTGTCCGCACTACTGGCAGGGTGCCACAATGGCGCCTTTGTCGTGGCAGTCGAATCAGGCGAAATTCATGAATGGCCTTGGGCGTGGGCAGGACCAGGATTGCTTTATAGAGGAGCAGGTGCGGACCGACCGTTTGCACCAGCTGTTCCGGCAGTCATTTGCTGCGATTTTCGGCAGTTACCTGGCCGCGGTGATGCTGAGCTGGTTGTGCTGGGATCGGTTTGACCATCAGGTCATCCTGGTCTGGCTGGTGGTATTGGCGGTGACTTCCCTGGTTCGTATCCAGATGTTCATGGAGTGGTTTCGCTGTCCCAATGCCGAGCGTACGCCGGACCGTTGGGAGCGCCGTTACTGGGTTACGCTGATGCTGTCTGCCGCAACCTGGGGAATCGGTGCGTTGGCGGTCATGCCCACCGATGATCGATTGTCCCAGGTGCTGGTGATGCTGTTTACGGTGGGCATGTCGGTCAGCGCCGTGTCCTGTTACTCGGCTTATCGCTACATGACCTTGGCCTCCATGGCTGTGGTGCTATTGCCGTGTACCGTGTGGCTGCTGTTCCAGCCATCCTCGATGCAAGTGGGCGTCGCCATTGCGGTGCTGGTGTTCTCCACCTTTGTGGTCAGCGCCACGCGCAAGCTGTCGGACGCCTTGGAAAAGGCCTTTCGCCTGACCCGTCAGATGGAGCGTGCCCACAACATCTCCACCCGCGCCGCACAGACCGACGAACTCACCGGCCTGATGAACCGGCGTGCCTTTTTCGAACATGCCCAGGTCTTGTACGCACAATGCCGTCACAATCAGCAGCCGTTGTGTGCGTTGATGATGGACATGGACCACTTCAAGGAAATCAATGACACCTACGGTCACCAGGCCGGTGACCAAGTGCTGCGCCAGATTGGTGGGGTGATCAGTGCCTCGTTCCGCCAGGCCGACGTGTACGGGCGCCTGGGCGGCGAGGAATTTGCGGTGTTGCTGCCTAATACGTCGCTGGAAACCGCGCGGGACATTGCCGAGCAGTTGATCAAGGCCATCTCAGGCCTGGCCTCCGAGCCGGTGCATGGCCTGACTGCCAGCCTTGGCGTGGCCTCCACCCATACTCAGGACCAAGACCTGCACGGCCTGATGAACACCGCTGACAAGGCGCTGTATCGTGCCAAGGCCCAAGGGCGTAATCAGGTGGCGGTAGCCGAATAGGACTCAGGACATCGCCTTGGCAAGCGCCCGGGCAACCTGGTCGGCGGAGTAGGGCTTGGGCAGGAACTCGAACCCTTCATAACCACTTTCGGCCAGTTCCTCGCTGTAGCCGGAGGTGAGCACCACCGGCAAATCCGGGCGCCGTTGGCGCAATACTTTAGCCATCGCTACGCCCGTCATACCGGGCATCACCACATCCGAAAAAATCCCATCGAACGCCAGGGCGTCTGCGCCGGCCAATGCGAGCGCCTGCTCCGCATCGGTGGCCCAGGTGGTCTGGTAACCCAGGTCCTGCAGGATCTGGTTGGCGAAGCGGCCCACTTCGAGGTTGTCTTCCACAATCAGAATATGGCGCAGCGTTATGTTCTGGCCCGGCAGGGGATCTTGCAGGCTTTGCTCGTGTGATATCACCTGCGCCGCCACCTCTGGCAGGTACAGGGTAAACAGCGTGCCCTGGCCCGGATGGCTCGCCACATCGACGTTTCCGCCGGACTGCTTGGCAAAGCCGAATACCTGGGACAACCCCAGGCCAGTGCCTTTGCCGACGGCCTTGGTGGTGAAGAACGGTTCGAAAATGCGTTCCAGCGTGTCGCCGGGAATGCCGCTGCCGGTGTCGGCCAGGGCGATGCTCACAAAGGGTTGGCGGCTTTCCTCGTCGCCACGGATGCGCGGCATGGTGTCCACCGGGGCCACGTGCAAGGTGAGGGTGCCTTGCCCGTCCATGGCGTCCCGGGCGTTCAGGGCGATATTGATCAACGCGGTTTCAAACTGGCTGGCGTCGACGCGCACATGGCAAGGACGCTCGGGCAATTGCACCTGCACATGGATACGTGCGCCGGTGACGCTTTCGAGCATTTCGCCGATGTTCTTGACCCGCAGACCTGCATCGAAGACTTCCGGGTTGAGCGGCTGGCGTCGGGCGAAAGCGAGCAGTTGGCTGGTGAGTTTGCTGGCGCGCTCGACGGTGTCGGAAACGGCGCTCATATAGCGTTGGCGCCGTTCCTCGGACAACCCCGGTTGGCGCAGGAAGTCCACCGACGAGCGGATGATGGTCAACAGGTTGTTGAAGTCATGGGCCACGCCGCCGGTCAATTGGCCGATGGCTTCCAGCTTCTGGGACTGGCGCAACGCCGCTTCCGTCTGGGTGAGGGCGAGGGTGCGCTCCTGCACCCGTTGTTCCAGGGTGGCATTGAGCTCGGTGAACGCCGCCAGGCCCTCGCGTACGGCGGCGTCGGCGCGCACCCGCTCGATATGCGCCCAGGAACGCTCGGTGACTTCCCCGACCAGCGCCAGGTCGTAGGGCGCCCAGACGCGTGCCGTCTTGTGGTGCACTGCCATCAACGCGGTCAGGCGGCCGTCCTTGATCAGTGGGAAGCATACGGTCGCCATTGCACCCAGGGCTTGGTAGCTGGCGGCTACCTCCGGCGGGAATTCGACGCGGTTGTCCTGCACCACCAGCGGTTCTCCGGCACGCAGTTGCTGCACGGCCCGCGCGCCGAACGACGCCAGGCTGTAGCGCCCGACGATACTCGGCGAGCCGGGGGCCGCCCAGTTGCCGCGAATGGTAAAGCCGTCTTCATCGGCGTCCATGTCGGCATAGGCGCAATTGGAGACGTGCAGGTGCTCGGCCAACAGACGCGTGGTGGTGGACATGATGCTTTCGGCGTCAGTGGCATTGGCCACGGCGCTGCCCACGGCGTCCAGCACCGCCAGGCGGCGGTTGAGGAACACGGTGGCGGTGGTTTCGGTGACGGTATCCAGCATCCCGACAACCTTGCCCTCGGGATCGCGGATAGGGCTGTAGCAAAAGGTGAAATAGGCTTGTTCGAGGCCAGCGCCGCGTTCGATCAGCAGGGGGAAATTCTCGATATAGGTGGCATGCCCCTCAAACGCCGCATTGGCGATGGGACTCACGTCGGCCCAGACTTCATGCCACACCTCACTGAATGGACGACCGAGTGCAAAAGGTTTGTCGCCCAGGATCGGAATGAACGCGTCGTTGTACAACGTGGTCAGGTGAGGCCCCCAAATGATTGATTGTGGGAAGCTCGACGCAAGACACAACGCCACGGTGGTCTTGAGCACATCCGGCCACTGCTCCAGCGGTCCCAGGGGGGTGCTTGCCCAATCGTATTGGCGAACCTGCTCAGCCATGTCGCTGCTGCTTTGCAGCCAATTCATCATTGCGATAACACCTTGTTTGCCACGGTCTGTTCACTGCCTGGAAGGGACGGCCCAACAAGCAACAGACCGGAATGCCCGCTGGCAGTTCAGCGGGATTATCGCGGTGATAGCAATTTGATGCACTGTCCGTTTGAGTGGATGGCCAGGTGGGCCTACTGGGCGCCAAAAACCCCCGTCCAGTAAATCCCCGCATCACTTTTCGGGTCCATGGCATAGGCCGCACCCAACTCACGAAATTGCGGGTTCATCAGGTTGGCGCAATGGCCCGGACTGGCGAGCCAGCCGTCGACAACCTTGCGTGGTGTATCCAGGCCGGCGGCGATGTTTTCGCCGATGTTCTTCGCAATGTACCCAGCCAGTTCAGCGCGGTCGCCGGGCGTGCGGCCGTCGTGGTCGAGGTGATCGAAGAAGTTGCCGTTGGCCATGTTGCGCGTGTGGCTGTTGGCGGCGCCCGCCAGGTCGTCATTCCAGGACAACGGCGTGGTAGCCGTGAACGCCTGGGTGCCGCACTGGCGTGGTTGTGAGCGCGCGGTGTTGATCAGGTTGAGCAGTTGCTTGCCTTCGGTCTGCCAATCACCCAGGCCACTGGTGAGCAGCGGGCGGGCGAGCACGATGCGCCAGTCTTGGCCGCTGTTGCTCACGCCGATATCGACAAATTGCGGGTCCAGCACCACGCGGCAGAAGCTTTCGCGCACCGCCTTCATGGCTGCCTGGGCATCCTTGGGTCCCGACAGGCTGATGGCCTGTACATTGACCATCGGGTACGCGGCCCGCGCCAGCGCCTGCTGCAGGTCGCCCACGTTGGTGGCCGGCAGCACCAGCCGGGTGTCGCTGGCCAATGGCGGCAGTTCCTGGGAGCCCTGGTCGCCGCAGCGTTGCACCTGGCTGCGGTATTGGTTGATCTGTTGTACCAACTGACTTTCTTCATTCGCCATCGCGCTGGCGCAGAACACCGTAGTGGCGGCCAGCGTCGTAAGACCCATCATCAATGACAGAACGCGCATGGACGTTACCCTTGAGCTTGAAAGTGCCCATGATGCGCGATGTAACCCGGTCTGGTGCAACGCCTTTTTTGTTTTTTTGCCTCAATGGGTGTTCTGCAGGGAGTTGAAGGCACTGAATCGGCGCCATGCCATCACCCATGCCAGCAGGATCAAGGCCAGTGCGACGCCGAACGTTGCATGCAGGCCATAGGCCACGGATTGGGGGAGCGCACGGGTGACATCCGGGCTGGCCCAGGCGAACACCGCGCCCAGCGCCCAGGCGCCGACAATCAGCCCGAGGTTGCGTGACAGGTTCAACAGGCCCGAGACCGTGCCACGCCGCGCGGCCTCCACGTCGCTCATCACAGCGGTGTTGTTGGCGGCCTGGAACAGGCTGTAACCGGTGGTCAGGATCACCAATGCACCCAGGTAGGCGAACAGGCCCGAAGCGCAGGACAACAGCAGGGCGCCACAGGCCATCAGGCCCAGGCCGGCCAATGTCATGCGCGGGCTGCCAAGGCGGTCGGTGAGCCTGCCGGCGGGGACGCCGCTGATGGCCGCGACACAGGGCCCGACCGCCATGGCCAGGCCCATCCATTCGGGATCGAGTCCCAGGCCTCGGGACAGATAGAACGGTCCAACCACAAACGTGGCCATGATCACGGCGGCGACCAGGGCACTCATGACCAGGCCGGTGAGCAACGGCGCATCTTTTAATGATGCCCAGAAACTTGAGCCATCGCGGGGTGCCACGCGGGGCCGGTCAATCGGCAGATAGCGGTAGCCTAGGGCGACGGCCATCCCTCCCAATGGCATGCCTATCAGGAAGATCGCGCGCCAGCCCCACACACTCAGCAACACACCGCCAACACTGGGGCCCATTGCAGTGCCGACGGCGGACATCGTGCCCAGCAAACCCATCACGCGGCCGGTACGCTCCTTGGTAACAGTGTCTGCGACCATGCCGAGGGCCATTGCCATCATTACGGCTGCGCCGAGGCCTTGCAGTACGCGTGCTGCAACCAGCCACGCAAGGGACGGCGCCAAGCCGCACAACCCGCACGCCACGGCGAACAGCAGCAACCCGGCAAGCAACAATCGCCGCCGCCCGAACCGGTCCCCCAGGCGTCCGGCACTCACAATCACCGCCGTGATCGCCAACAGGTAAGCCAGCACCACCCACTGCACCGCGTGGAAAGAGGCATCAAACGCCTGCGTCAGGCTGGGCAGGCCGACATTGGCGATGCTGGTGCCCAGCGAGGCCAGCAACATGGACAGGCACAGGCTGATGAGGCTGCCGCGTGAATGGGTAGACATGGCAAATCCTTGAGTAATGGCAACTGTCACAAATCTACGGCGTCGCCTAACATGGCGGAAGACGCATGGATTGCAGTTAATAGATGCATGCAACGCCTTATAAGGAGTGCGGATGCCCGATCTCAATCTGCTGATCACCTTGGATGTGCTGCTCGCCGAAGGCAGTGTCGCAGCTGCGGCTAAACGCCTGCGCCTGAGCCCTTCGGCCATGAGCCGCGCCCTGGCCCGATTGCGCGAGACCACCGGCGACCCTTTGCTGGTACGCGCCGGTCGCGGCCTGGTGCCCACGCCCAGGGCGGTGGCGTTGCGTGAGCAGGTCAGCCGCTTGGTGCAAGAGGCCAATGCGGTGCTGCGTCCCGTGCAATCCCTGGACATGGCCCAGGTGGCGCGTACCTTCACCCTGCGCACCAGCGAAGAGTTCGTCGAAAATTTCGGCCCGGCATTGCTGGCGCGTATCGCTGAGGACGCGCCCGGTGTGCGCCTGCGCTTCATCAACAAAACCGACAAGGACAGCACCTTGTTGCGTGAGGGTAGCGTTGACCTGGAAACCGGCGTGGTCGACCCCACCGCCAGCCCGGAAGTGCTGACCCAGGCGCTGTTTCGCGATCGCTTGGTGGGTGTGGTACGCAGTGGCCATCCTCTCAGCCGAGGTGACGTCAGCGTTGAACGTTACGCCGCAGGCCGGCACGTCTACGTCTCCCGACGCGGCCAGGACCGCGGCCAGATCGACGACATGCTCGAAGCTCAAGGCCTCACGCGACAGATCAATACCGTCGTCGCCGGTTTTGCCACATCCATCGCTCTAGCCCGCGACACCGACCTGATCGCCAGCGTGCCGGAACGCTATACCGCCCACCAACGCGAGGGCTTGTGCAGTTTTGCATTGCCGCTGGCGTTGCCCACCTTCACCGTGTCGATGCTCTGGCACCCCAGGCTGGACGCTGACCTGGCTCATCGCTGGTTGCGCGGATGTTTGCGTGAGGTGTGCGGGCTGCAACAGGTACAATCGCCGCTGCCTTGACGCTAAACCCAGGAATTTGCATGTTCAGCCTTACCCGCTACACCACACCGTGCCCCGAGCCCATCAATGCTCAGATCCTGCAGATGGTGGTGGACAACCTCACCGACATCAGCAGCGTGGCGCTGCCGCCGAGCAACCTGCTGTACAACATCTACCAGTACGCCATTGGCTTTGAGGTGCACCTGTACCTGGAAGCGTTGAACGGTGCCAAAGGCATTGCCGTCGAATTGGTGGTGGCGATGGAAGAGGAAAAGCTGATCGGCTTTTGCCTGTACCTGCCGGTGAAGGATGACCCAGAAGCCTGTGGTATCGCGTTTATGGCAGTGCAGGTTGGCCACCGGCGCCAGGGTGTGGCACGCGCAATGATGGGGGATGTGCTGAGCCGATATCCCCATGCGGAGCTGGCGTGCTCAGTGGAAAAAGTGCCGGCATTCGAGGGCATGGGTTTTCAAGTGCGCGGCGCACGGGGCACCCAGGTGCTGATGAACACACGGGACTACGGCACGGACGGCTTGATGGGCGTGCTGGATGTGGCGGCGATCTACAGCTCATTGGAGGTGCGGCAGATTCATACCTATCTGCTGCAAAAACATGGCAAGCGCGCCATGGTGGATGCCGAGAAACAGCGGGATCGGCATCTTGATCAACTGGCGCACAAGGTGCAGGTGTTTATACAGAATCGGGGCTGAAGCACACGCCGTACTCAGGTAAACACCCACCGCGCTGGTTTATTCCTCATCCGTCAAAAAGTGTTTATACGCGGCCGCGATTGACCATCGCCAGAATGGTTGCCAACAACTCCTGCTGCGCCTCTTCGCGGCTGATCTCACCGCTGGCCGCCGCCTGGGACAGCGCCTCCGCCGCCCCCAACATGCCGCGCAGTCCCGCCTGGGATATGCGGCCAAAGGGCGACAGCGCGTCACGGCATTTATCGAGGAAGATCGCCTCGTACTGGCGCTTGAGGGCTTCCAGTTCCGGCGAACTGCTGAGGGCCGCAATCACCCCTGGGATTTCGCGACCCTGCAACAGCACGCAATCCACATAGGACGCGGCGATCACCCAGGCACGGTCGTCAAGGGTTGCGTTGCTGGCTGCGATGGCGCTGGCAAAGACCTGGTCCTGACGCGCATCGAAATCTTCATACAACGCGGCCAGCAACCCGGCGCGGGTGACGAAATGGTCATAGACCACCGGTTTGGTCACCCCCGCCAACTCCGCCAGGCGGCCGAGTGTGAGGGCTTCGGTGCCTTCATCGCGCACCAGTTGCCAGGCCACGTCCAGCAGTTGGCGCAGGCGATCTTCACGAGACAGGCGACGACGAGGAGCGGGGGACGCTGTGCTTGACATGCTTATATACCAAAAGTAACTTACTAAACGTAACTTAAGCCCAGCGTAACCTCTCACGGAGTCAATGTCATGCACGCACTCATCGTTGTTGCTCACCACGACCCGCAATCCCTCACCCACAGCGTGGCGGCCCAGGTCGCCGCCGGCCTTGCTGCGTCGGGCCACACCTTCGAAATGGCCGACATCGCCGCCGAAGGGTTCGACCCGCGCTATAACGCAGCCGACCATCGGGTACACCGTATGCGCGCCACGCCACCGGCGGACGTACTGGCTGAACAAGCCCGTATCGATCGCGCCGATGCGCTGGTGCTGGCATTCCCTATCTACTGGTGGTCCATGCCGGGCCTGCTCAAAGGCTGGATCGACCGCGTGTTCATCAACGGTTGGGCGATCGATTACGGTCCCGATATGCCGGTGGTGAAGAAATTGCGCCACTTGCAGGTACACCTGCTGGCCCTGGGCGCTGCCGACGACGGAGCGTTTGATCGACACGGCTACGCCAAGGCCATGCGCACGCAAATTGACTACGGAATCTTCGATTACTGCGGCGCGCAGGTGGTCACGTCAGCGCTGTTGCTGGATTCGGAAAGCGGCGGGGCGCAGGCGCATCTGGAGCAGGCCCGGGCCTTGGGCGAGGGACTGTTTGAGACCGAGACAGTCGCCGGTTGATTCAACCTTCGCGAAACAAATCGTGGGCGTCGAGCAGGCGGTAAGCGATTTCCGGCTGATTCTCCAGGCCTCGACGAATCGCGGCCGGGATCGATTGGCGGGTCTTGCGGCACAGGCCCGGTAGCTCGTCGATGACGATCTGGATGCCACGCATGCTCTTGACCTCGGTGTGACCCGGCGCGATATGCACGCGGATGCCCAATTGCTGGTACATCAGCTGTTGCATGCGTTCCAGGTCTTGCAGGCTCTTGAGGTGTTCAAGGCGGTCGAGCAGTTTTTTCTCTTCCTGCCGCGTGAGGTTAAGGATACGCAGGTCGGCGCCCGGCGCTTGCAGCAGCTCTTCGCGGTCGCAGACGCAGGCGCCGGGTGGGCAGGGTTGGCGGATTGTCATGTGCAGTGCCTCCCCATTCCGACGCCGAGCCCTCAGTAGCTCAACTGAACCCCAAGACTGCCCAGGGCCTTCCAGTAATCAGGATAGGTCTTGGCGACGCAGTCCGGGTCCTGGATGCGAATCCCCGAGACCTTCAGCCCGGCCAGGGCAAAGCACATGGCGATGCGGTGGTCGGCGTGGGTGTCGATCAGCGCGTTGCAGGCGGTGCCGGCCAGGGCAGGGTCGCTGGCTACCAGCAGGTCGTCGCCTTCGATGGTCGCCAGGCCAGGGCGGATCTCGTTGAGGCCGTCATGCAGCGCCTGTACGCGGTCGCATTCCTTGACCCGCAGGTTGGCCAGTTCAGTGAAACGCACGGGTGTGTTGTTGAACGCCGCGAGCACTGCCAGGGTGGGGATGGCGTCTTGCATTTGCGAACCGACCACTGTCGCCTGCATGTTCGGGAACTGCGCGATCACGGCCTGGGCCTTGGCGTCCGGCTGGGTGAAATCCTGCGCGGCCACGCCGATGTCGATGCGGCCACCGGTTAACACTTCAGCGGCCCACAGGTAGGTGGCGGCAGAGGCGTCGGGTTCGATCAGGTAGTCTTGGGCGGTGTAACCGGTCGGGGCCACGCGCCAGGTGGTGTCGTCGACTGCTTCGACCTTGGCACCGAAGGCGCGCATGCAGTCCAGGGTCAGGTCCACGTAGCCACGGGCACCGATGTCCTTGCCGGTCAGCGCCACTTCAATCGGCGCTTCGCCACAGGCCGCGAGCATCAGCAGGGCCGATACGTATTGGCTGGACAGGCCGCCGTCGATCTCGAAACGCTTGGCTTTGATCTTGCCGACGCCGTGCACGGTGACGGGTGGGCAACCGGTGGGGCTGTCGACCTGGATGCCGTTCTGGCCGAGGGTTGCCAGCAGCGGGCCGATCGGGCGTTTTTGCATGTAGTCGTCGCCGTCCAGTACCACGGTGCCTTCCACGGTGGCCACGGCGGCAGTGAGGAAGCGCATGGCAGTGCCGGCGTTGCCGAGGAACAGGGGCTGTGGCGGCAGTTGCAGTTTGCCTTGGCCGGTGACGACGAAGGTGGTGTCGTCGGGTTCGTCGATGGTCACGCCCATTTGGCGCAGGGCTACGGACATGTGGCGGGTGTCGTCGCTCTTGAGTGCGCCGCTGAGGCGGCTGGTGCCTTTGGCCAGGGCGGCGAGCAGGAGGGCGCGGTTGGTAATGGATTTGGAGCCGGGGGGCGCGACCTTGCCATTGAGCGGGAAGTTGGGCGGGGTGACGGTCACGGTTTTCTGCGAACTCAAGGTACAGGGCTCCTGATTCAAGGCACGGGCGGCGGGCGGAGTTGAATAATCGGGTATAGATGTGGTGCTTGTCGAGCTTGGGGTCATGGGCGCTGATATTTACTGGGGGTATATCGTTCCAACTGTGGGAGCTGGCTTGCCGGCGATGGCGTTTGTTCGGTGTACATATCCGTTACTTGGGTAACGGCGGCTTAGGGTTCCGCCCTTACGGCGGCTCACTTTTGATAGAGCGCAAAAGTAAGCAAAACGCTCTTGCCCCAACACTCGGCACCTCGCTTAGGCTCGGTGTGCCCTCACTCCGGCTTGAGTCCGTGGGCCGCCGCGATGGGCCATCCTTGGCCCAGCGCGGCTAACCCGGCGTCCTGCCGGGTTACCCACGGATTCAAGCCTGCGTTCGGCCAGCGTGTTTGACGGGGCGCCTAAGATCAAAATCAAGATCAAAAGCACAGCGGCCTGACAGCCGGCTTGAGTGGTGTGGAGCAAAGGCAAAGGCAAAGGCAAAGGCAAGCGCAGTCCACTGTGGGAGCTGGCTTGCCGGCGATGCAGGCGCCTCGGACCCAGCAGGCTGTTATCGCTTCGCCAACCAGTAATCATGCAGTGCGCGCGCTGCCGGTTCGATTTCGCTGACGCGTTGCTGGTGTGCCTGTACATCCAGGTCGGCTGGGAGTTCGAAGTTGTCTTGTTCGGCGCACCAGGAGATTTTTTCCAGCCGTGCAGCCTGTTCTGCCGGCAGTTCCGGCCAGTTGCCGATGGCGGCGCCGCGGATGTAGCCAAAGCACCATTCTTCGGCAAGGGTCACGGTGTGGCCTTGGTGTTCGGTTTCGTCGAAGCGGGCGTTGAAGCCGGCGGCGTCGGTCGCCAGTTGTGCGGCCAGGGTGTTGAGGTGGCGCACGCACAGTTCGAGGAAGCTTTGCGCTTCGTCCATGTTGTCCCATTCCGGGTTCTGGCCGCCCCAGATCGCGGGGAACCACTCGGCCACGTCCACCTGGACCGGGCTGGAGACCAGCGCGGTGAAGTAACCGTCGAGTTCGGCCAGGTTCAGCACCGAGTGGTCGTCACCGTACTTGAGCAGGGTGTTTTCGATGAATTCGAATTCGGCGGCGGTGAGGGGTTGGGCGTGCATGGGGCATATCCTTTAAACGTCGAGCGCCGCGAATGGGGCGGCTTAAAGCGCGAAGGATGGCGTGTGTGCCGGGTTTTATCCAGCCTTTTGCAGCGTTTCTACCCGCGCCGTTGGCACAGCTTGCTCACACACATCGAACCCACCACGGCCAGGATGATCGGCACCAGGAAGTCGTGGTCGATGCGAGTGAACTCCGCTACCAGCACAATCGCGGTCAACGGCATGTTCATGCTGGCGGCCAGGAAGGCGGCGGCGCCGATGATTGCGAATGCGCCCAGGGGCACGCCGGGCCAGACCAGGCTCCAGGCGCCGCCGAGGATGATTGCCAGTAAGGCGCCATTGGCCAGGCCCGGGGTGAGCAAGCCGCCTTCGGCGCCGGCGCGCAGGCTGCTGGTGGTGATCAGTACTTTGACCACCAGCAACAACGCCGCCAGGCCTATCGTCAGTTCGTTGTCGAAACCCAGCTGCGCCGGGCCTTTGCCATTGCCGAGGATTTGCGGCAACAGCATCGCCAAACCGCCGATCAGGGTGAAGTTGATCAATGACAGCACCGGCAGGCGCCAGCCCCTGGCGGCATTCGCTCGCGCCTTGCCGGTGAGTCGCGTGAAACCGTACGCCGCCACGCCGAAGATCGGGCCGCAGACCACCGCCCAGGCAATCAGGGCAGGGTTCAACACGAAGTGCGGGACTGCATATTGCGATTGCGCACCCAACCCGATCCACGCCACCGAGGCTGCAATCGCTGAAGTCGCCAACGCAATCACCGCCGCCGGCCAACTGAACGCGCCCACCAGCACTTCCAGCACGAACACCGCGCCACCCAGCGGTACGTTGTACACCGCGGCCAATCCGGCACCGGCGCCGCAGGCGACGATCAGGCGATGCATCTGCGGGTCGAGTCCAGCGCGCAGGGCCAACCAGGTGGCGGCCAACGCCCCGAGTTCCCGCGGTGCCACTTCACGCCCCAGGGGCGAACCCAGGGCCACGGTGATGATCTGCAGCAAGGCGTGGGCGAGCGTGGTCTTGGGTGGCATTATCGGCATCTTCTCCGACACCGCTTGCTTGATGCTCACCAGCGGCCTGTCGTAACGATAAATCGCCCACCAGCCCAATCCCGCCACCAGGCCGCACACCACCAGCACCAGCAGCCGCCGCTCAGGCGGCGCCGCCGTCACGCCCAGCAGGAAGGTTTCATGGCTGACCAGGCTGTCAAGGCTATAACCGTAGGCCAGGTGCTGGATACCATGCAGCAGCAACGCCAGCAACATCCCGCCCCATCCGGCACCGATGCCGGTCAGCACGACCACCAGAGCGAGAATCAAGGATGAGCGAAACGGGGTCGGCATAGGCAGCTCCAGGCAATGGCCCTGATTGTATAGCCGATAAATCGGCTGCCCTGGATGAAATGTATTGGCGCTGCATGAACCGCACGCCCACAACATTCCATTACCTTTGCCCGTCCCGTTTTTGGCCGATGTGCCGTCACGTTCCCTTGTTATAGTTCGGGCCTTATCACTCGCCAGTCAGGGATCACTGCCATGTCCGAATACCAAGCTTTCGTCGTCGAACTCACCGGCAACGTTGCCCATGTGCAGATCAACCGCCCGGAAAAGATCAACGCGATGAACGCGGCGTTCTGGACCGAAATCATCGACATTTTCCAGTGGGTCGAAGACACCGACGCCGTGCGCGCCGTGGTGCTGAGTGGTGCCGGGAAGCATTTCTCTTCCGGCATCGACCTGATGATGCTGGCCTCGGTGGCCAATGAATTCGGTAAGGACGTGGGCCGCAACGCACGCTTGCTGCGCCGCAAGATCCTTGAGCTGCAAGCCTCGTTCAATGCGGTCGACAACTGTCGCAAGCCGGTGTTGGCGGCGATCCAGGGTTACTGCATCGGTGGTGCAATCGACCTGATCAGCGCCTGTGACATGCGCTACGCCGCCGAAGGCGCGCAATTCTCCATCAAGGAAATCGACATCGGCATGGCCGCTGACGTCGGCACCCTGCAGCGCCTGCCGCGTATCATCGGCGATGGGATGCTCCGTGAGCTGGCCTACACCGGCCGCCAGTTCGGCGCCGAGGAAGCGCGCAGCATCGGCCTGGTCAATCGCGTCTATCCCGATCAGGACAGCCTGTTGGCCGGGGTAATGGAGATTGCCCATGAAATCGCCGCCAAGTCGCCGATTGCCGTGGCCGGCACCAAGGCCATGATCAGCTACATGCGTGACCATACAGTCAATGACGGCCTGGAATACGTTGCCACCTGGAACTCGGCTATGTTGCAATCCAACGACCTGCGCGTGGCCATCGCGGCCCACATGAGTAAGCAGAAACCCGAATTCGTGGATTGACTGACATGACCCCAGGCTGGATTACCACAACGCTGCTGGACAACGACACCCCTGGCGGCTGGGCCGTCGCCCGCAGCCGCGACGGCTTTTTGCATGACACCAACGGCCCGCTGTTCCCCCGGGAATGGCTCAAGCGTCAGGACCTGTCGGTGTTCGCAGAACACGGCATCGGCCACCTTGACGGCGAGCCGGTGTACCTGCTGGAACTCAATGCACCTGCTGAAGTGACGGGTTGCAGTTGGCAGGGGTTGCGCGGTTTCATGCTGCAAGGCGATCACACCCTTTACAAGGTGCTGGGCTACGCAGCGCAGATCGGCACCTGGGCGCGGGAACACCGGTTTTGTGGGAGTTGCGGCCAGGCCATGGTCCAGGTCCCACGCGAGCGCGCGATGTTCTGCCAGGCCTGTGACCTGCGCAGCTACCCGCGTATCTCGCCGAGCATGATCGTGCTGGTGACCCGTGGCGACGAGATCCTGTTGGCGCGTTCGCCACGCTTTGTCACGGGGGTGTACAGCACGTTGGCGGGGTTTGCCGAGCCGGGCGAGTCGGCCGAAGACTGCCTGATCCGCGAAGTGCGCGAGGAAGTGCAGGTGGAGGTCAAGAACATCCAGTACATGGGTAGCCAGTGCTGGCCGTTCCCACATTCGATGATGCTGGGCTTTCATGCCGAGTACGCCGGGGGCGATATTGTGCCCCAGGCTGATGAGATCGAGGACGCGCAGTGGTTCAACATCCACGACTTGCCGCCGTTGCCGGCGTCACGTTCGATTGCGCGTTACTTGATCGACCTGTATTTGGCCCGCCGACTAGGTCACGCTGAACCAGTGCTGCCAGGCTAGGCGCACCGTCAGGCCGAGGACCACGGTGATGAACACCGGGCGAATGAATTTGGCGCCGCCGCTGATCGCGCTGCGTGCGCCAAAGAATGCGCCACACATCACCGACACGCCCATGGCCAGGCCGACGATCCAGTCCACCGAACCATTGATGATGAACACCGTCAGCGCCCCCGCGTTGCTGACGAAGTTCATGCTGCGCGCCACACCGCTGGCTTTCACCAGGTCGATGGGGTGCAACAGCATCGTGCTCACGGTCCAGAACGCCCCGGTGCCGGGGCCGGCCACGCCATCGTAGAAGCCCAGGCCGAAGCCCTGGGTGGATTGCCATTTCTTCTTGATCGGTGCATCGGCGTCCACTGGCGCCTTGGGCGTGCCGCCGAACAACAGGTACACGCCACAGGCGAACACGATCACCGGCAGCATCTTGTTCAGGGTTTCGGCCGGCAGGTAGTGGGCGACCACGGCGCCGGTCAGCGCACCGATCAGCGTGCCGACAATGGCATGCACCCACTGGCGCGGATGGAACAGCTTGCGCCGATAGAAGGTGAAACTGGCGGTGGCCGAGCCGAAGGTGGAACTGAGCTTGTTGGTGCCCAGTACCAGATGCGGCGGCATGCCAGCGGTGAGCAGGGCGGGCGTGGTGAGCAAGCCCCCGCCGCCGGCGATGGCATCGATGAAGCCGGCGATAAAAGCGACCGCCGCCAGGATGGCGAGGGTGGTGAGGTCTACGCTGAGTTCGAAGGGCATGGGTTGGGCTTATTATTGGCTGGGCGCTAAGCGAAAGGCCGCCATCTTACTCGCGGGGAGTCTGCAAATCCAAATGTGGGAGGGGGCTTGCCCCCGATGGCAGTGCTCCAGCTGACTCATCTTTAGCTGACCCACCGCTATCGGGGGCAAGCCCCCTCCCACATTTGAAGAGTGTTCACCGGGTCATTTGTGTGTTCCCAGCCACTCCAGTGCCGTGCGCCAGATACAAATCCCCAGGAAATACGCCGACATCAGCGACCACAAGCCAAACGTCCACGGGTTGGTGTTCGGGTAATCCATCACCATCAAGAAGCTGCACAGCAACCAGATCGTGGTTACTGCGATATTGATCGGCATGAACCGCTTCACCCGGAACGGGTGCAGGAATTTCATCGGCGTCACGGTCAGCAGGGCCAGGCCGATCACGGTGAGCAAGGTGACCCAGGCTTCCGGCTGGATGATATAGACGCACAAGGCCACCACATTCCACGCGGCGGGGAAGCCGACGAAGTAGTTGTCCTTGCTCTTCATATTGACGTTGCAGAAGCAGAACAGCGACGACACCAGGATCACCGACACGGTAAACAGGTGGGTAAAGTCCGGCAGGTCGATATAGCGATAGATAAACAGGGCGGGGATAAACACATAGGTGAGGTAATCGATCACCAGGTCCAGCACCGAGCCGTCGAAGCTCGGCAATACCGTGCTCACATTCACCCGTCGCGCCAGTGAGCCATCAACCCCGTCCACCACCAGTGCCAGGCCCAGCCATAGCAGGCAGGCCTTGGGTGAGTTTTCCAGCAGCGCCAGGGTGGCCAGGAAGGCCAATACTACACCGGTGGCGGTAAAGCCGTGGGCGCCCCAGGCTTTGAGTCTGGCTACATGCAGGGTCGATATCACGGGCGGTTCTCCAAAAGGTGAAACAGGGCAGCCGACGACGTGACGCCGTCGAGTCTGGCCGGGGAATGCAGGTATCGACCGGGAAGGGGGTAAGAAGGTTCACCTCCCCGGTGTATCACTTAGCGTAGCAAGCGTAGGACGTTTCGGCATCAGCCCTGGCGGAACACCAGTGCCTTTAACCCACTTTGTGGATCGATATCCGGAAATTCCGGCGGGTTTTCCAGCCGCTCCACAAAGCGCAGGCCCGGTGCTTCGCGTGTGACGCCGTCGATCAGGAAGTCTTCACCGAAGGCCGGGTCGTTCATGCACGCCAGTACGGTGCCCTGTGGCGTGAGCAGATCCGGCAGGCGGCGCAGTACGCGCTGGTAGTCCTTGGTCAACAGGAAGCTGCCTTTCTGGAACGACGGCGGATCGATGATCACTAAGTCGTAGGGGCCGTTGTTGGTGACCTTGGCCCAGGACTTGAACAGGTCGTGGCCCAGGAAGCTGACGTTGCCCAGGTCATGACCATTCAGGCGATGGTTGTCGCGGCCACGGCTCAGGGCGCCACGGGCCATGTCGAGGTTCACCACGTGGTCGGCGCCGCCTTCGATGGCCGCCACCGAGAAGCCACAGGTGTAGGCAAACAGGTTAAGCACGCGCTGGCCCTTGGCCTGCTCACGCACCCAGTTGCGGCCGTAGCGCATGTCGAGGAACAGCCCGCTATTCTGTTTTTTACCCAGGTCGATCAGGTAGTGCAGGCCACCTTCGGTGATGGTCAACTCGTCGACAGGGTTGCCCGACAGCCACTCGGTGGTGCTTTGCGGCAGGTAACGGTGTTGCAGCGCGATGGTGTAGGTGCCGAACTCGGTTTGCAGCAGGTGCTTCAAGGCTTCCAGTTGTGCCGCGTCCGGTTCCTTGAATAACGCCACCAGCAGCACGCCTTGCAACCAGTCCACCGTCAGTTGCTCCAGGCCCGGCCAGCAACGGCCACGGCCGTGGAACAGGCGGCGGGTTTCAGCCGGTGGGGTCGCCAGGGCGGTGAGCAGGTGGGTGTGCAGGGTGGCGAGTGCGTCTGGGGTCATCGTTAAACGTCGGTCGTTGAGCGGGCGGCATTTTAAACACAATTGCGGGCTTTCGTCCTGCTTGAGCATAACGTGCTGCCAGAAGCAAAATTGGCAGTGATTCATGCTCAAAATTCAACGTCGAGCGCCTGATAACAGGCAAAAAATCCTCCAGCACCGACATAAACTGGAAAAAAAGCCCGGAGGTGCCCATGAACGGTTTCACGAATGCGGTGATTGATCAGCAAGAGTTGGATGAGTGGCGCGACGCCCTGGCGTCCCTGGTCACGCACGCCGGCCCGGCGCGGGCTCGGCAGATCCTCGACTTGCTGGCGCAGGATGCCAGTGCGCCGCATATCGATTGGAAACCGCACCACGGCACGGCCTACATCAATAGCATCAGCGTCGAGCAGCAACCGGCATTCCCCGGCGACCTCGCGACCGAAGAACGTCTGGCCTCGCTGGTGCGCTGGAACGCCTTGGCCATGGTGGTGCGGGCCAACCAGGCCTACGGCGAACTGGGTGGCCATATCGCCAGTTACGCCAGCGCGGCGGACCTGTTCGAAGTCGGCTTCAACCACTTTTTCCGCGCACGGAACGAGGGCTTCGGCGGCGATCTGGTGTTCTATCAGCCGCATTCCGCGCCAGGCATCTATGCACGCGCCTTCCTTGAAGGGCGTTTGAGCGAAGACGACCTGGCGCACTATCGTCAGGAGATAGGCGGGCCCACACAGGGCGCACGCGGCCTGTCCAGCTACCCGCATCCGTGGCTAATGCCCGACTTCTGGCAGTTCCCCACCGGTTCCATGGGCATCGGTCCCATTAGTTCAATCTTCCAGGCGCGCTTCATGCGCTACTTGCAGCACCGCAACTTGCAGGACACCACCGACCGTCACGTCTGGGGCGTCTTCGGCGACGGCGAGATGGACGAACCGGAAAGCATGTCGGCCCTGACCCTGGCCGCCCGCGAAGGCCTGGACAACCTGACCTGGGTGGTCAACTGCAACCTGCAACGCCTCGACGGGCCAGTGCGCGGCAACGGGCGCATCATCGATGAACTGGAGGCCTTGTTTGCCGGCGCTGGCTGGAACGTGATCAAGTTGGTGTGGGGCTCGGACTGGGATGCGTTACTGGCCAAGGACGCTGACGGTTCGCTGGTCAACATTTTATCCAACACCGTTGACGGTCAATTTCAGACCTTCGCCGCCAAGGATGGCGCCTACAACCGCGAACACTTCTTCGGCCAGAGCGAGTCCCTGGCCCGGCTGGTCGAGGGCATGAGCGATGAGCAGATCGATCGCCTCAAGCGCGGCGGCCACGACATGGTGAAGATCCACGCCGCTTACCACGCCGCACGGCGGGTCAAAGGCAAACCCACGGTGATCCTGGCCCAGACCAAAAAGGGCTTTGGCATGGGCGAGGCCGGGCAGGGCAAGATGACCACCCACCAGCAGAAGAAATTGGACCGCGACGCGTTGATCGCCTTCCGCAATCGCTTCCAATTGCCGCTGTCCGATGAACAGACCGAATCCCTGAGCTTTTTCAAACCGGCCGAGGACAGCCTGGAGTTGCGCTATCTGCACCAGCGTCGCACGGCGTTGGGCGGCTACGTGCCCAGTCGCAGCCAGGTCGCCGCCCCGGTCAGCGTGCCGGCCATATCGGGTTATGCCGGCTTCGCCACGGCTGCCGACGGCAAGGAAATGTCCACCACCATGGCCTTCGTGCGCATGTTGACCAACCTGCTCAAGGACAAGGCGCTGGCGCCGCGCATCGTGCCTATCGTGGCAGATGAAGCGCGCACGTTCGGCATGGCCAACCTGTTCAAGCAGATCGGCATTTACTCCAGTGTCGGCCAGCGTTACGAGCCGGAAGACATCGGCTCGATCCTCAGCTACCGCGAAGCCACCGACGGGCAGATCCTGGAGGAGGGCATCAGTGAAGCCAGCGCCATCAGTTCCTGGGTTGCGGCGGCCACCAGTTATTCGGTGCATGGCCTGCGCATGTTGCCGTTCTACATCTATTACTCGATGTTCGGCTTCCAGCGCGTCGGCGACCTGATCTGGGCCGCCGCTGACCAACGTGCCCGTGGCTTCCTGCTCGGCGCCACCGCCGGACGCACCACCCTGGGTGGCGAAGGCTTGCAGCACCAGGACGGCAGCAGCCACCTCACTGCGGCCACCGTGCCCAACTGCCGCGCCTACGACCCGGCGTTCGCCGGGGAATTCGCGGTGATCCTCGACCACGGCATGCGCCAGATGCTCGAACACGATGTGGACGAGTTCTACTACGTGACCCTGATGAACGAAAACTACCCGCAGCCCAGCCTGCCAGACGGAGTTGAAGCGGCGATTATCAAGGGTATGTACCGTCTGCAAGGCTCGGCCGATGCCCAGGTGCGCCTGCTCGGGTCCGGCACGCTGGTACGCGAGGCGCAAGCGGCGGCACAGTTGCTGGCGGATGATTGGCAGGTGACGAGCGACGTGTTCAGCGTCACCAGTTTCAGCGAGCTGGCGCGGGATGCGCGGGAGGTGGAACGCTGGAACCGCTTGCATCCGCAGGCCGTTGCGCGGATCAGCCATGTGAATGAATGCTTGCCCAAAGGCGTGCCGGTGATTGCGGTGACTGACTATGTGCGGGCAGTGCCGCAGATGATTGGCGCTTACCTGGATTCCAGCTACACCGTACTGGGTACCGACGGCTTTGGCCGCAGTGATACACGGGCGGCGCTGCGGGATTTCTTTGAGGTGGACCGCCATCACATTGTGCTGGCGGCGCTGACGGCGTTGGTGAAGCAGGGGCGTCTGGAGGCGCGGGTGTGCCAGGAGGCGATTGAGCGTTATGACCTGCAGGCCGAACGCGCAGCCTCCTGGAATTGCTGAGTTAAAAACTGGCTATCAGTGGAGGCCCAAAAGCCTCCCTGATAAACCCCGGGGCGATATACCGCTCGTAATGCGCCTCGGACAGCAGGAAAAACTCCCGGTCAATCGCATCCCGCAGATCCGCCAGGCTGCGCTCGCGGAACTCCGGCAGCAACGCCAGCCCATACGCGTCCAGCTTGGAAATCACCCGTGCACCGCGGGCAATCAGCTGATACGCCCAGCAATACGCCGACTGGTGCGGCATGAAGCGGATCTTGCGCGACTCAAGCTGCTGGCGCAGCAGGTGCGCATCAAACACCTCCAACTTGCTGGCCATGACCTGTACCAGCAGTTGCTCCAGGCGCAGCCAAACCGCCTGTTTCTCGTCGGCGTTGTAGCCGTTCCACTGGATCACTTCATGGTGGTAACGCTTGCAGCCCCGGCAGACCAGGTCCCCGTAAACGGTGGAACACAGGCCGACGCAGGGGGTCTTGATGGTTTGATTGGG